>CAYJJW010000001.1:0-13769 GCA_964370555.1 uncultured Treponemataceae bacterium
TTTACAGTACGAATAAGTGTTGACTTACCTGCACCAGAAAGTCCAATAACTGCAACAAACTCGCCTTGTTCGATTGTCACGTTTACATTGTCGAGTCCAACTGTTCCATTTGGATATACCTTGCTAACTTTATCAAATTGTATCATATTTTTCCCATTTAAAATAAAAAGAGGATGCAAGCAAGTGATGCTTACATCCCTTGTAAAAAAGTTTTATTTTGCTACGAGTTCTGCTGCAGCGCGAGCACCATCGTAATCTGAATCTTTTGCCGGTGCATAACCGTTGTGGTTATAAATTGCAATAATTGGTTTACCTTCTTCTGAGTTACCGATGTTAATAAATGCTTGTTGTAACGCGTCTTTTAATTTGTCGCTTACTACTGAGCTATCACGAGTAACACTGATTGTGTCGTTGTAAATACCGTCTGTAACACCGATTACTTGAACATCTGTCCAAATAGCATTTTCGTTGCCTTCCCAAACTTTTAAGTTGTCACGGCGAGCATCTGCGTATACAGCTGTAATATCTGCAGTTTCTGCTTTTAATGCTGAGAATGCAGCGCCATAGCCTGTTGCAGCTGATGCATTATCAAGGTCGAGTAATGTTTTATCATAGTTATCTAGTAACCAAAGTGTTGGATAAATATAACCTGCTGAAGATGTTGTGTTCATGTATTGCCAAGTTGCAGAGTTTAAATCTTCCCAAGTAAGTTTTTCACCTGCGTTAACTTTAGCTGCAAGTTCTTGTCCTTTTGCAGAAGGACCTGCAATAATAAGTGAGCGGTAGTATGTAACTTGATTTTCTGGCATTGGAAGTGTTGCTTCGCCATCGTTCCAATCTTTTGCATTGCTTGAATCTTTGTTAAGACCATCTCTCGTTGCAGTTAAGATAACTTCTGCACCGTCTGAGTAAAGAACATATGTTCCACCTGGAATTAACCCAACATGGATAGTTCCTGCATCTAAGCCTTCACCAATTGCTTCATAGCTTGTTCCAACAATAATTTCTACTTCTTCTACAGTGATACCTGATTTTGCAAGTTCAGCTTTTAATAAACCTTCAAGAGGTGCTGTCGCAGCTAAGATTTCATCTGCGGGGCGAGAAGGAACATATCCTACAACTAATTTTTCAATTTCATTTGCATTTGAGTCGCTAGATCCACCTGCAAAAGCCACACTAAAAAGTACTGATGTACAGAGTACAAGTGCAATAATTTTTTTCATACTTTCTCCTAAATTGAGTTTTTCTACCTTTATTCTACCAATATGTGCACAGTTTGTAAACAAACTAAACGTAAAAAGGTTTCAAAAATTACAAGAATTTTACACATGTGTTGCAGTTTGTTTCTATTGATAGTATTTAATATCTTTTTTACAAAACAACACTAGATTTTTTTTATACTATTAGGTATCATAATAATAGAAAGTAACTATATTATTATATAATTTTTGGAGGGCGAAATGAAGCCAACACTTTTGGTATTAGCAGCAGGAATGGGAAGCCGTTATGGTGGAGTAAAACAAATTGACGCAGTTGGACTACACGACGAAACATTGTTAGATTTTGCAACATTTGATGCAAAACGAGCAGGATTTGGAAAAGTTGTGTACATAATCAGAAAAGATATTGAAAAAGACTTTCGTGAAAGATTTTTTGACAGAGTTGCAAAAAACTTTGATGCAGAATATGTATTTCAAAATCCAGATTCTTTATTTACGCAAGAACAATTAGCAAAAATAAATCCAAATCGATCTAAGCCCTGGGGAACTGTACACGCAGTGCTCTGTGCAAAAGATGCTGTAAAAGAACCATTTGCTGTTATTAATGCTGACGATTATTATGGAAAAGAAGCTTTTGCTACCATGAACTCTCACCTATCTGTGTTACCAGAAGGATCTACAGAGCATGCAATGGTTGGCTATGTACTTGAAAACACAATGAGCCGTTCAGGTTCAGTATCTCGTGGTGTGTGTGTTATTGAAGATGGTTACTTAAAATCAATGGATGAACACACAAAAATTAGCTACGAAGGCGATAAAATTATAACAGATTTTAACGGTTCAATTTCTGAGTTTACCGGAAAAGAATGGGTATCAATGAATCTTTTTGGATTCACACCTAAAGCCTTTGATGGATTTACAGAATTCTGGGATAAATTTATTGCAGAAAACAATGATTCAGAAAAAGCAGAATCACTTTTACCTACCGGTGCTAGTTACATTGTAAATAACGGACTTGGAAAAGTTAAGTTCTTCTCCTCAACCGAAAAGTGGTTTGGCATGACATACCCAGAAGACAGAGCGATCGTAAAAGGTGAAATAGCAAATAAAATTAAAGAAAACTATTACCCTGAACAACTTTGGGAAAAAAACTAAATGTTTAAAACAGATTATTTTTTAGCCGAAAGGCCTTGGGGATATGAAAGGTGGATTTTATCAACACATAGTGCAGGTGAATCCACTGTTTTAAAAGAAACCGATATAATAGGGGGGAAGTCACTTTCAGGTATTGCAGGATGTGATTATCCCCTACTGGTAAAAATTATACAAGCAAATGAAACGCTTTCTGTGCAAGTGCATCCTGATGATGAGTATGCATCTAAAGTAGAAAATTCTCTTGGTAAAACAGAGTGTTGGTATATTTTGGATGCAGAACCAAACGCAACGCTCATTGCAGGATTACATGAAACCGAAGAAAATTATTCACGGGAAGATTTAGCCAAGGCAATTGAAGATGGAAGTTTAGAAAACCATTTGAAAAGTGTGAGTGTGCAAAAAGGGGACTTTTTATTTATTCCTGCAGGAACAGTACACGCTATTCAAGGCGGTCTTAGGATTTTAGAAATTCAACAGTCAAGTGATGTTACCTATCGCTTGTATGATTGGGGACGCCCTAGAGAAATACATGTTGAAAAATCGCTCGATGTAATTAAACCAATTACGGGAGACTTTGTAAAAGGTTTTGCAGGTCGATATGAGTGTAATTATTTTACCCTTGAAAAACTTGATTATTCGCATCCGGGGCGTATTTGTTTTGCAAAAGAAGCAATTCCAAATCCTTTACCTACAGCAAATAATCAAAATCTTCCAGCCTTTGACACACCTGCTTCACACACTGGGTGGGTAAGTTTGGTGGTAATTTCAGGTACAGGAAAGCTTGTTTCTTCTACTAGCGAAACTGTAGAGGTAAAAGCTGAAGATTGTATTATGATTCGCTACGATGAAGATATTCAAGTTTTGCCTGAAGGCGACAAACCTTTGAGCATTATGAAAATAGGGTAGGGTATAATTACGAATTACTAGTTACGAATGCCTAATTATGAATATGAAAAGAGCTTTAAAAGTGATTTTAAAGCTCTTTTTTTTGAAATAAGAATCAGTATTTTTCTATTTTATTGTAAAATAAATTGACAAATTGAAATATATGGTGTAAAATAGTTTTATATTGTAAAATAAAGTGCTAATTTATAATATGTATACAAAATTGATGCTTATATTTCAAGATAAGGAGGTAGAAATGCAAAGTTCAGGAAGCTATAAAACAAATCTTTCAGGTGAACTGCAATATAAATCTTTTTTTCCAAAGCCTCTTTCTCAATTGTTGGAAATTGACACTGAAAGTTTTAATGGACTTTTAATTGAAGCAAACGCTAAGGTTGCTATTCTTGATACTATGTCAAAACGTATTCCAAACTTAAACCTTTTTATTGGTATGTATGTGCGAAAAGAGTCCCTCCTTTCTTCTCAAATTGAAGGAACGCAAGCAACGCTTGAAGATATTTTTAATCCTGAAATTGAAGAGAACATAAACTTAGATGTTTGTGAAGTTATAAACTATATAAAGGCAACAGAATATGCTTTGCAAAGGCTTAAAACGCTTCCTCTTTGTAATAGACTGTTAAAAGAAACTCACAAAATTCTCATGCAGGGTGTACGTGGTCAAGAAAAAACTCCCGGTGAGTTTCGCACTTCACAAAACTGGATAGGCGCACATGGCTTTGGAATAAAAAATGCTTCGTATGTTCCTCCCAATATAGAAGATATGCATACTGCAATGCAAGATCTTGAAAACTTTCTCAATACAGAAAAGGAGAAAAATGTACTTATTTGTGCGGCTCTTATTCATTATCAATTTGAAACAATACATCCTTTTTTGGACGGAAACGGAAGAATTGGGCGCTTACTTATTACCTTATTTTTAATTTCTAAAGGGTACCTTTCTCATCCAGCTCTGTACATTTCATGGTTTTTAAAAATGAATCGCATTGAATATTTTGACAGAATGACAGAAGTGCGAAACAAAGGAAACTATGAGCAATGGATAGCCTTTTTTCTAAAAGGCATTGTAGTGTCCTGTGATGACGCAATTGAAACGATTGACAAGCTTCTTGAGCTGCGTGGAAAAAATACTGCTAAAATAGAACAATTAAAGAGGGCAGGAATTACAGCAATGGAGTTGTTTTCTTACATTGAAAAAAATCCTATTATCGATATTACAAAAACGGCAAAATCTCTTGGGCTAACATTTAATACGGTGTCTGCTGCGGTAAATCGTTTAGTTAGTTTAGATATTTTACATCCGTCAAGCAGTGATAAACGAAACAGAACATATGTATACAAAGAATACTTAGATGCGTTAAGAAAAGGCACTGAATAAAAAAAGGGGAGACTTACTTCCTCGTAAATCTCCCCAAAATCCTTCCTTTAGTTTATCTAGTCATCAGAATGTGCAATAGTAATAAATTCTTTTGCACTTGCAATTACATCTTCTGCAATTTTTCCACTTATTGGATCGTAGTGGTCAAAGGCTGTTTCAAAACTTCCGGTACCACTTGTCATTGAACGAAGGTCAATTGCATATTTTAAGAGTTCTGCTTGCGGGGCTTGTGCCCTAATTTCTTCAATACCACCGCCAAGTGGGTTTTGTCCTAAAATGCGCCCTCTTTTACTAGACATATCGGACATAATATCGCCAAGATATTTTGATTCTACCCAAACGGTAACATCCATAACAGGCTCTAGTAGGATAGGCCCTGCAGCTGCCATTGCATCTTTAAATGCATTGCGTGAAGCAAGTTTAAATGCCATTTCGGATGAGTCTACTGGATGTTCTTTTCCGTCTAAAACAGTTGTTGAAACATCTACTACAGGGTAGCCTGCAAGTACACCATGTTCCATAGCTTCCTTAACGCCTTTTTCAACACCCGGAATATAGTTTTTAGAAATAGCACCACCAAAAACAGCATTGGTAAACTTATACCCTTCGCCTCTTTCCATTTTATCAATTGAAAGAACTACTCGACCATATTGTCCGTGTCCCCCAGATTGTTTTTTATGGGTATATTCTGCTTGTGCTTTTCTTTGTACAGTTTCACGATATGCAACTCGTGGAATTGCTGTGTTAATGGTAATTTTTGCTTGGTTCATTATCTTATTTAAGATAATGCCAATATGAAGTTCACCCATTCCTGATACAACGTTTTGTTTTGTTTCAACGTTATATTTAAATTGAAGTGTTCTATCTTCTTCTGAAACCTTAGCAAGGAGTTCACTCATTTTGTCTTCATCTTTTTTGTTTTCTGCAGATACTGCCATTGAGTAAACAGGATTTGGATGCCTGAGCCGTACAAAAGGTAGTGTTGATGCGTTTGCTGCTAAAGTATCACTTGTTTTTGTAATGCTTAGTTTTGCTAGGATTCCAATATCACCTGCTGCAAGTTCTTTTACTTCTTCAAGTTTTTTACCTACACAGCGATACAATTTTCCAAGCTTTTCTTTTCTTTCTTCTGTAATATTGTGAACTTCTTGGTCAGCTTTTAATGTCCCCGTAATTACTTTTACATATGATAGCTTGCCTGAAAATTGATCATTTGCAGTTTTAATAATTAATGCACTCATCTCTCCATCTGAAGTAATTTTAACAGCTGCGGTTTCACCTTCTTTTGTGGTTGTTGTTTCAAGTGCGTGTGCAGGATCTGGAACTGTTTCTACAATAAAATCTAAAAGTGAAACAAGACCACATTTTTTTACGGTGCAACCGGCAAAAGCAGGAACAACACGGTTGTTTTCAAGTGCTATTACAAGACCTCTCTCAATTTCTTCTCCGGTTAATTCACCTTCATCAATAAATTTGATAAGTAGGTCATCATCACCCTCTGCGGCTGCTCCTGCCAATACACCGCGTGCATTTTCGTAATTCTCCATATATTCAGCTGGAATATCAGTTTCTTTTTCTTCTTGCCCTTCTTGAGGAATTAAAAAAGCCTTACCTTTTATAACATCAATGATGCCTTTAAAATTTGCGCCGCTTCCCATTGGAATTGTTACAGGGCAAACTTCAACACTAAACTTATCATGAATATCTTTTATAACTGTTGCAAAATCTGTTCGTTCATCTTCTAAATGATTTACATATACAATTCTTGGCTTATTTCTTCTATCTAAATCGCGCCATAGTTTAATAGTTTCAATTTGTGCCCCAGAGCGTCCATCTACCAACATGAGTACACTTTCTGTTGATCGGAATGCGGCAATAACTTCTCCTACGAAGTCGGATGAACCGGGAGTATCCCAAATATTTACATTAAAATCTTTCCAAGTAAGATGTGAAAGGGAAGAATGAATTGAAATCTTTCTTTCAATTTCTTCTGAAGAGTAGTCGCTTACTGTTTTGCCTGTTTCTACTGCCTCAGCCTTTGGAATAACTCCTCCTGTAAGTAATAGGTATTCCAACAATGTTGTCTTTCCTGTTTGTCCGTGTCCGGCAATTGCAATATTTTTGATTTGATTTGTTGTGAATCCCATACTGTTCTCCTCTGTTGTAAATTAAAAATTCATATTATATATGATAAGCCATGAATGTTAGAATTGTCAAGAAAAAAATTGTACACAAAACAAAAATAACGTGCTATAATGTATCACAGAGAGGTATTTATGAGTAATAAATCCATTGTAGGTGAATTACAAGCAAAAAAAAATGATGCTTTAAGTTTGCTGCAAAAAGAAGAATCAACAATTGGACACACACTTTTTACGAAAAAAGATAAAAGTTTGACAAAAGAAAATCGCGAAGTATATATTTCTTTTAACACAGTGATTGAATCGTTAGAGGATGAAAAAAATACTATTATTTCACTTGATGCAGAACTTTCAGAAGTGAAGTCGAATATTGTACAGCTAAAAAGCACCATTGCTTCTAAAGAAAAAGAGGTTCTTCCTATGTATGCTCAGATGGGTGAATTATTAATAAAAAATTATTCTCCTCTTATTGCAGATATTTTTGGAAAAACATATACTGACGTTTGTGTTGAAGATAGAAAAATTGCCGAAGTGAGACAAAAAGACTTAGTAGAAATTGATGATGAAATTAAGCCTGGGTTTGTTTCGCGCTTGTTTAATATGGCTCGAACAGGTGTGTCTAAAACACAGTTTTCTATGATTGAACAAAAAAGAGAAAATATTCTTTCAAAAGGTACAAAAAAAGCCTTAGAAAGTGACACTTTACAGGCTCTTATTCTTGAAAATAAACTTGGGGACGACACTAAAAAATTCTATGATGATTATAGCTCTTTTCATGCAGAACTTAAAGAGATTGGGAAAAATCTAGAGGAGCGCTTGCAAGACGAAAAAACAATTCGTTCTTCACTTGAAAACCTAGGAGCATTGCAATCAACTCAAAAACGATTATCTGCAATAGATAAAGAAATAACAACAAAACATAGCGAACAAGATATATTTTGTGCACAAATTGGTCATGACTATACCTCTCGATATGTAAGTCCTGATGGAGAAAGTTTAGTAGCTTTTTCTAAGGGGTTTGAAGAGATGTTGCACTCTGTTCAAATATATCGAACTACAATACTTTCTTTATCTAGGCAAATTGAAATTGAAAATATTAGCATAAGAATAGAATCTTTAGTATCTGAATCTGATCGTTTGCAAAACAAAAAAGAATTAAATTGTCAAAAAATTGAAAATTTGGAAGCTGAAAATAAAGATTTTAACTCACAAATAAAAGAAAAAGAAAACGAAAAGCTTGAACTTGAAAATAAACGTGCCCAATTGGTTAAAGAAGAAAAATAAGGGATTTTTCTGTTTTGAAAAATCCCTCGTGCACGAAAAAATATTACCGTTATGAAATAGCAGCTTCTAAAGCAATTTCCATCATGCCTTTAAATGTTAATTGTCGTTCTTCTGAAGTTGTTGTTTCACCTGTTGCAATGTGGTCAGAAACGGTAAGAATGGCAAGAGCTTGTCTTTCAAACTTTGCTGCCAATGTATACAATTCTGCAGCTTCCATTTCAATACCAAGAACACCGTAGCTTGCCCATAGTTTCCAGTTTTCGTTATCATCATAAAAAAGGTCACTTGAAGTAACTGATCCTACCATGTGGGCAATATTCTTTGCCTTTGCGGCTTCAATTGCCTTTGCCATAAGTTCATAACTTGCAGTTGGAGCAAAGTGAAGTGATCCAAAACGTTGATTTAAAATTGCAGAGTCTGAACATGCACTCATTGCAATTATTATGTCTCTAACCTTTGTGCTTTTATGAACGGCACCACAGGTTCCGATTCGAATTGCTTTTTGTACATTGTACACGCTAAAAAGTTCGTTTACATAAATTGATAGAGAAGGTTGTCCCATTCCTGTTCCCTGAACAGAAACTCTTTTACCTTTATATGTTCCAGTATAGCCCAACATGTTTCTTACTTCATTATAACATTCTACATTTTCTAAAAATGTTTCTGCAATAAACTTTGCTCGTAAAGGATCTCCTGGTAATAAAATTGCTTCTGCAATTTGGCCTTCTTTTGCCGCAATATGAATACTCATTGTAACCTCCAAAAAATTGTATAGTATATTATAGCATAAGGCATTGATTTTGTACAGGCGAGTTTAATTTGCTTCGCCTCGTATTTCCTTATCATACGAAACGATGGCTTTTGAGCGTACAATTAATACTGCCATAATGGCAAATACCACTATATTAAATATAAACGGAAATGTTGGGTTTTCATCAAAAAGTCGACCTACCACATAGCCAAATGGCGATGAAATAGCAATCATTGCGGCATGAAAAATTGATTGAACACGTGAGCGTTCTTTTGGAATAATATAATATGCCATAAGTGCTTCGCGGCGTGGAAATACAATTGCATAGGCAGCTGCTTCTAAAATGGTATATAGTGTTGCCCCTATAATACTTTGAATTGGTGATAAAATAAGTATTGCATGACTAACAACATAGACAAGGGTTCCCATGAGTAATGCATTTTTCATGCGAAATCGATTTAGAATATTTTGTAAAAAAGATACAACTAAAAGCATCAATGCTGTTCTCACCATAGGAAAAATGGGCACAAGTGTTGCACTTAATTGTAAGTGTTGTGTGATGTAAAGCGAAAAAAAGTTTGTTGTTGCAATAACAGATGTATTGGTAAGTGCGAGTAAGAGAATAACAAATTTCATGCTAGATGATTGGAAAATAGTTTTTATTACTTCTCCATATCCCCTAAAAAGTGTTAGATATGAAATATTTTTTGTTTCTTCATATCGAATTTTACCCATTTCAGTTTCGCCGCCACGTAGATATAGAATTATAAATTTTAGAGACATTGAAATACCGGAAATAAAATAAAGAACACTTACTACTTGCTGCACAGAATACATATCTACAAGTACAATTGCAATTGGCGAAAAAAAGACAGAAAGCATTCCACACATGTGAAGAAGGGTAAAGGCATTAGTTAAGTGCTTTTTAGGACAATCTTCTACAAAAAGGCAGGTCCATGATGTGCTGGTAATTTGAAAAAGCGCATTGATAGAGGCCGCAAGCAAAAACATAAAAAAGTTATTTGCAAAAGCCCAAATAAAACACGGAATTGTCCATGCTAAAAAGTCGAACACAAAGGTTGTAAATCGCCTGCCCATTTTATCGGTAATAACACCACCTACAAAGGCAAAAATTACTTGAAGAACAAGGCTAATTGAAATAATTAAACCTATCTCTGAGCTTGTAAGGCCATTTTGGGTCATATAAATACTTGCAAAGGGTGAAAAAAGTGAAAAAGGAATAAACCAAAGTGGTTCTGTTAACAATGAGATTTTTGGGTTTCCTTTTAATTCAACAAAGGTACGCACAAGGTCATGGTTTTTTATGCTTTTCATAATCCCTCTGCTGCTGTAGTTTTCTTTAATTCTTCTACAGTTTTAATTTCAAATGTTTCACTTTTTACCGATTTTAATTGTTTTTCATACCAAACGGTATCGTGCCAATTATCGAACTTATAACCACTATTTGAAAAAACACCAATTTTTGTAAAGCCAAGGCTAGAATGAAGTGCATCACTGGTAAAGTTTGGGCATGTTACACATGCATATGCCATAACAAAGCCTTGCTCTGTTAAAAGTTCTAACAGCTTATTATAAAGCTTTTTACCTAAGCCTTTTCCTTTATGTTTTTTATCAATATAGACAGATGTTTCCACTGCCCAATCGTAGGCTTTGCGTTCTCGAAATCTTGTTGCATAGGCATAACCGATAATCTTTTTGTTTAAAGTTGCAACAATGTAGGGATATGAGTCTGATATTTTTTTTATTCGCATTGTAAATTCTACTTCGCTCGGCACATCGTACTCAAAGGTAATAGAAGTTTTTTCTATATAGTGCTTGTAAATTGAGATAATTTGTTTTGTGTCATCTAGTGTGGCAAAGCGAAGTTTACTCATGTAGTATTTGTATCATGGAAATGCATTTTGTGCAAGCACTTGAATTTTTTGGCATTTTACGCTATTATTTTTCCAATCTATAAAGACTTTTTATAGAGAAATTTATTCACAAACAGGAAGACATTAATGAGTATTTCAGCATTACAAAAAGCTCGATACGAATACGAGCCAAAATTACCAGCTATTTTAAAAGAAGATTTACAAAACCTTACTATTTCACTTGGAGAAGCAACAACAGCTGTTGCCGATGCCGACAAAGTAAAAGAATTATTTGCAAACACTTACGGAAAACCAATTGCAAACCTCGTAAAAGGTGCTAACGCTAACGCAGGTAAAAAAATAACTGTTGGTGTTATCCTTTCAGGTGGACAAGCACCTGGTGGACACAACGTTATTTCAGGCCTTTACGATGGTGTAAAAAAAGCAAATAAAGACTCAAAACTTTTAGGATTTTTAGGTGGTCCATCAGGTCTTTTAGATGCAGACTATAAAGAATTTACTGATTCTTTTATTGATGAATACAGAAACACTGGCGGGTTCGACATTATTGGTTCAGGTAGAACAAAAATTGAAAGCGATGAACAATACGCACAAGCTGCTAAAACTGCAAAAGATTTAGGTCTCGACGCACTCGTAATTATTGGTGGAGACGACTCTAACACAAACGCAGCACTTTTAGCAGAATACTTTATTCAATGTGGCCTTTCAACACAAGTTATCGGTGTTCCAAAAACTATCGATGGCGACTTAAAAAACGAATACATCGAAACAAGTTTTGGTTTTGACACTGCTTGTAAAACATATTCAGAACTTATTGGTAACATTGGCCGAGATGCAAACTCTGCAAAAAAATACTGGCACTTTATTAAACTTATGGGACGTTCAGCAAGTCACATTGCACTTGAATGTGGGCTTCAAACACAAGCAAACATTTGTTTAGTGTCAGAAGAAATTGAAGCTAAAAAAATGACACTTCGTCAAATTACCGATTCAATTTGTGCAGTAATTGCAAAAAGAGCAGAAAATAAAGAAAACTTTGGTTTAGTTCTTATTCCAGAAGGATTAGTTGAGTTTGTTCCAGAAATGAAAGCTCTTATTGCAGAACTTAACGACACAATGTCATTAAAAGCAGATGAGTTTAATGCATTAAACGGTTTTGAAGCTAAAAAAGCATGGTTAAAAACTAATCTAACAGCTTCTTCTTATGATGCTTTCGATTCTTTACCAGATGCAATTGCAGAACAATTCTTGGCCGATCGCGACCCACACGGAAACGTACAAGTTAGCCGAATTGACACCGAAAAACTATTGGCACTTGCCGTTGAAAAACAACTTGCCGAAATGAAAAAGGCTGGAACATACAAAGGATCATTCAGTTCATACTGCCACTTCTTTGGCTATGAAGGACGCTGTGCATTCCCATCAAACTTTGATGCAGACTATTGCTACTCACTTGGTTACAATGCATTTGTTCTTATTGCAAACGGCTTAACTGGCTACATTTCATCTGTTAGAAATCTTATTAAACCTGCTTCAGAATGGGTTGCTGGTGGTATTCCATTAACTATGATGATGAACATGGAACAACGCCATGGGCATTCAAAACCAGTTATTAAAAAAGCACTTGTTGAGCTTGACGGAAAACCATTCAAAAAATTGGTTGCAAACCGCGACGAATGGGCTGTAAAAACAAGTTTCTTATTCCCAGGAGCAATTCAATACTACGGTCCAACTGAAGTATGTGATGCACCTACTAAGACATTGGTGTTAGAACAAGAATAGTACGTAAAAATTGCCGTCCTGGCAATTTTTACTACCGAGTTTTGCAATGCAAAACTCGATTATGTATTTAGTTTTGTGCGGTAGCTCGCTTCGCTCCCTGCTCTAAGGGGTAGGGCAAGTTAGAAAAACGAGTCCATGGCACGCTTATCAAGAACCTGCAACGAATGTTGCAGGTTTTTTTGTTTTTCCTACTTGAAAAAAATACTACTTTATTTTAGTATCGTAAATACACTTTTATAAAACCATGCATATATTTAAATCAGAGGGCTAGTAAATGGAATTACAATATGATAAAGAATCCGTACATGCAATACTCAAAGATATATATTTAATGGCGAATTATAAAATAGCAATTTTTGATAGCAATTTTAATGAGGTCTTTGGCTATCCTTCGGTTTTAACAAATTTTTGCAAGCATATTCGAGAAAAAGCTGAGGTTAATTCGAGATGTTTATTGTGTGATAATAATGCACATATAAAGTGTATGAGAACAAAAAAACCGTATGTATATGAGTGTCACATGGGGCTTACCGAAATAATTATTCCAATTATATCATCTAATCTAATTATTGGTTATATTATGGCAGGGCAATTTTGCAATCAAAATTCTGCAACAGCAACCTGGAAAAAAATGTATAGCCATCTTGAAAATCTTGGATATGCTCCTGAAGACTTACGTGAGGAATATCAAAAAATAGTGCAGGTAGATGATAATCAAATATCTGCAATTACAAACTTGCTTTTAGTTATTTCACGGCACTTTGTTACTGAAAATAAAGTAGCTACTGAAGAAACTTCTATGGCTCAAAAAATTAATAATCTCATTCTAGAAAATATGCACCAAGATATAAATATAGATTATTTTTGTTGTGAGTTTATGATGAAAAAAACAAACTTTTGTAAAATGGCAAAGAGCTTGTTTGGCATAGGTATAATGGAGCATGTTCGTGTGAGTAGGATTCAAACAGCGAAAAAACTTTTAGAAACTACAGACCTTCCAATAAATGAAGTTGCCGATAGGGTTGGCATAAGCGATTATAATTATTTTACAAAAGTATTTAAAAAACAAGTTTTGCTTACACCCAGAGAATACCGAAAAAATTTTAGAGTCATTTAAATGTAAAAAAAAGAGATTAACTACATTTTGTAGCAATCTCTTTTTTAATTTTTCTATGCTAAATATTTTTCTTGATTTTGAAAAACTTCAGCCATTGCTAAAATATTTTCTGGTGGAACATCAAATGCAAGTGCATGTGTTGG
>CAYJJW010000001.1:13779-35166 GCA_964370555.1 uncultured Treponemataceae bacterium
GGAGCTAAAATTAACCCCCCGTTTTCATTTAGTATGTCATAAATACGTTTTGCTTCTTTTTTTACTTCTTCAGGTGTAGCGTAGGGTAAACATTGTTGTGTTGAAATACCACCCCAAAATGCAAGTTTATCACCATAAAGACGCTTCATTTCTTTGATATCATATACTTCCGGTTGGAATGTTTGATAGCAATCTAAACCTATTTCAATTAAGTCAGGGAATATTTCATGGCAATCACCACAAGAGTGTTGTAATACGAAGCGTCCCTTGTCTTTAACTTTTTTATATAGGCGTGCCATTTGTGGTTTAATAAAGTTTCTCCAGTGTTCAGGTCCCATAATTAAACCTTGTTGTTGTCCCCAGTCATCGCCAAAATATATACCATCAAAGTCATATTCTAGGGCAATATCTACTAAATGACAAAAATAATCACCAATTTTTGTAAAAAACTCTTGGGTTTCATCAGGACAGGCTACCATGCTTACCAAAACATTTTCCATTCCCATGATAGACCAGGCTCTTTCAAACATAGAAAATCCAAATCCGTACATAATAAATCTGTCGTCGGCTACCTTATCTTTTGTCATTTCTTCCATTTCTGCACGAAGTCTTGCTTCATCACATTGTGGGAAGGTATATTCATCTTCTTCTAAATCTTCTACAAGGTTATCATCCGGTAAACCAATGTCTTTATCCGCACCATTTCTATTCCAAATAACTCCAAATTCATCTTTAAAGTAGCCCGGTTGTTCAGGTAATTCTGTTGGCCATCCCCAATATTGTTTGTAGTAAAGAAAACCACCAATTTCATCTTCAATATCTTTTTTTCCGGTATGTTCGATTAGTTTTTCTAATGATTGTTCTGTAAAATCCATATGAAATGGAACTATGTCTGTTTTTTCATGTGATAAAGCTTTTATTACTATTTCTCGTCTGGTCATTATGTGACCTCCTTTTTAAGTCTGCATACTATTCTACTCAATTTCTTTTAAAGTAATAGTTAAAATCTGTTGAATAATAGTAAATTTGTTCGCTTTAGCATATTTGTTCACTTTTTTATAATGTATAGAGGATATCTTAGTGTTTGAATGTCTTGACAAATTCTGTAGGTAAAGTACAATAGAAGTATGAAGACACAATTATTTAAACGCCCTTTTGTATGGGTATTAGCCTCTGTTTGTTTTGCCTTATTTGTACTTATTATTCCTGTTTCATATGCACAAGGACGCCCTCGCAGTGAAAATGAAAAAGATATCGAGCAACAACAGTATTTAGAAGTTATGAATAGTGTATATAACTTTGTTTTGGATAACTATGTTGAAGAAATAGATCCTCGAATTTTGTATGAAGGTGCATTAAAAGGTATGCTTGATGCAATTGGAGATCCCTACACCGTATATATGGATTCTGCCGAAGTTCGGAGCCTTACTGATACAACAGACGGCAATTTTGGTGGAGTGGGGCTTTCTATAACAAAGCCAGTGGAAACCTCTGCAGAAAAACCTGCTTACGTTGAAGTTGTTTCTCCTATTGAAGACACTCCGGGATGGCGTGCAGGAATTCAAACAGGAGATCTTATTATTAGAATTGACGAAACCGATACAGAAGACATTACCATGGATGAGGTTTTAGAAATTTTACGCGGTGAAGTTGGAAGTCCTGTAGATGTAACAATAAAACGTGGTGAAGTTGAGTTTGATGTAACATTAGTTCGTGCCTTAATTGAAGTTCCCACGGTAAAATATGGAATGATTAGTGAAGATAATAGGGCTGTTGGATATATTAGAATTATTCAGTTTACACCGCAAACACCGGATAGAGTTGAAGAAGCACTTACGAGTTTTGAGTCTTTAGGATACGATTCTCTTATTATTGATTTACGCAATAACCCCGGTGGATTAATTGACAGCGTTGCAGATGTTGCAGATAAGTTTATTGATTCAGGCGTGATTGTCTCTACAAAAAGCCGTCTAATGTTTGAAAATACGGTATTTAGGGCAAATAAAAGGAATACTGTTATTGAAAAGGATATTCCAATTGTTGTATTAATAAATAAAGGTTCAGCAAGCGCTTCTGAGATTTTAGCAGGTGCATTAAAAGATTATCATCTTGCCTATTTGGTAGGAGAAAGAACTTTTGGTAAAGGATCTGTTCAACAAGTTCAAGGTCTTCCTCATGACGATGGTTTAAAAATAACTATGGCTCGTTACTATACACCAAGTGATACAAATATTGATAAAATTGGAATACCACCTGATGAAGAAGTATTGTATCCTGAATTGTCAGAAGAAGAAGCTCTTGTATATGTAGATTTATTAACATCGGATATTATTGCAGATTATGTTGCAAAAAATCCGGGAATGAGTGAATATCAAATAGCTTCATATGCAACGGAATTGGCAAAAGATTATGCATTGGAAGAAAATATGCTTCGCCGACTTATACGTATGAAAGCGTATCCCGATGCTTTATATGATTTAGACTTTGATATTCAGCTTATAGAAGCCTTAGAAGTACTAGACAATCCTAATTTTTTCGATTTGGTTAAAAATGCAAAAACACTGAGTGAACTTCAAGCTTCAATTGTGATAGAAGAAGAAAATGAAATTGACTAGTTGTTGTAATAGGTTAATGCTATGCGTCAGTTTGTGACAAGTTCTATGCCTGATAAAAAAGGGCATATTACTTTAACAGAAAAAGAAAAGCGGTACTTGATTAATGTTTTACGCATAAAAAAGGGAAGTAATGTAACAGCTCGCTTACCTGATGGTAGTGTATGTTCAATGACTTTACAGAACCATAGCTCGGATGGTAAAAAAAATGCAAGTATTGTGCTTGTATTACATGCGGTTGATAAAAAAGAAGAGATTACTTCTTTATCGCTTAATAATACCGATTTTTGGTTGTTTCAAATTTTACCCAAGGGTCAAAAAATGGATTTAATTGTGCGTCAAGCAACAGAGTGTGGTGTAAGTGTTATTATTCCTATAATTGGTGAATATTCTGTTGCAGGAAAAGCACAATTAAATTCTGATGATAATACGGGTAAGGTTGAGCGATGGATGAGAATAGTGCGTGAGGCAAAACAGCAAAGTGGTTCTCCCATTAATACAAAGGTTCTTTCTCCTTGTACTATTGAAACTGCAATGCAGTTATGGAACAAGAGTTTAGAAGAATCAAAAAAAGAAGGGTTGGGCTTTGTGCTTCGTGAAAAACGAGAAAATCAAGATAGTTTTTTTTCACTTATTCATAAACAAAAAGATTATAACAATGTTTGTATCGGATATGCCGTTGGCTGCGAAGGTGGTATAAGTTCTAAGGAACTTTCTATTTTCCAAGAAAACAATTTTTATCCGATACATTTTAATACAAATATTTTGAGAGCAGAAACAGCAGCTTTATATGGGCTTGCTATTTTGCAAACGGCAATAGTGGAGTATAAGACATGGAAGGAATTGAAAGAATAAAAATAGTAGGATTGCCGGTTGATATTGTGCGTCCTGAAGATTTTGAAAAAGTAATATATACTCTTCTCGAACAACCAGGTACAAAGCAGATTGTTTTTTTATCGGTTTGGGATATTCTTAAAGCTCAAAACAATGCCGAGTTTTTACACTGCGTAGAAAATGCATCGTTAGTTTTACCTATATCAAAAAGTATTCTTAGTGCTGCTAGATTTTTAAAAAAAGCACAACCATTTCGCTATTATCCATTTCGTGCGCTTGTTACTTTTTTTACCATTTTAGAAAATAGATATCGCTCACTTTTTTTATTAGGTGGGCATCCTGAGGTTTTGGTAGAATCAGAAAAAAATATTAGAGCAACATACCCAGGATTGCATGTTGTTGGTAGGGTTCCGGGATACTTTTCAAAAAGCAATGAAAAAGATATTCTTTCTGCTATTTTTAAAGCTAATCCATCAATGGTATTGTTAGGTGATGGTATTATGTCTGGCCCTAGATGGATATATGATCGGCGAAATAGCTTTGGCTCGAGCATTTTTGTGTATTTTAAAGATGCTTTTTCAATTTTTTCACAAAAAAAGAAAAAAATAAGTGATGCAACCTTTGCAGCAGGCAGAGAAATTTGGATTGAAATTATTAAAAATCCTTTAAAAATATTTTTAATTTTTCCGTTTTTATGGTTTATACTATTAATAATTGGGGATAAACTAAATCGACGATAAAGTTCATCCTCAAAAAGGAGGATGATAATGATAAAGGTAGTGTTAATTACTCTCGATGAATCTTTGCGCGATTTTTGTCGCAATCTTAATGGAGATAAAATCGAGGTAATGTGTGTATCCCCTGTTTCAGATGAAATAGGGGATTTTCTTTTTAAGGGTATGATTATCCTTTTTGATTTTGAGCTAATTGTAAATGGGTGTAATACTGTTGCTCAAAGGTTTCAAGATGGGGATTATGTATTTGTACCGCTTGTTAGAGAAAATAGACTTGCAGGTGCATTGCGTACTCTTCAAAATAAATATGAAGATATTGTGGTGCTTCCCTGTTGTGCCGAATACCTTCAGGCATGTATATGTAAATATGAGAAAAGAATATTTTCATTAAATGATGATTCTAAAGAAAATGAAATACTTTCATCATTGATAGGCATTTCTTCTGAAATGGCATCTTTCAAAAAGAAACTCATTTCTGTTGCAATGAATGACCTTTCGGTATTTATTATGGGAGAAACTGGAACTGGGAAAAGTTATATTGCGAGACTTATACATAAACTTTCACCTCGCTGTAATAAAAAATTTGTAGAAGAAAATGTGGCTGCTATTCAAGAAACACTTATCGAAGGAGAACTTTTTGGAACGAAGGTTGGCGCATACACCGGAGCGGTTTCGCGAATAGGATTATTTGAATATGCTAATAACGGAACATTGTTTTTAGATGAAATTGCGTGCATAAAAAATGATATACAAGCTAAACTTCTGCAAGTTTTAGAAACAGGTGTATACAGGCCTGTTGGGAGTGTAGAAAAGAAAACGGCAGATGTACGACTTATAAGTGCAACAAATCTATCTATTGATTTATTAAAAAATAGTACAATTTTTAGAAATGATTTATATTATCGAATTTGTGGGATACAGTTATCTATTCCTCCTTTACGACAAAGAAAAGAAGATATCTATTTGCTTGCAAAGCACTTTTTGAATAATGCCACTGAAAAAACTGGTGTTACGAAAAAGCTTTCAAATGATGCCATTAAAAAACTTGAATCGCATTGTTGGCCGGGAAACATACGCGAATTGGAGCGCTGTATTGAAAGTGCATTCTTTTTATCATCAAATAATGTCATTAGTGGAACTGATATCAGTTTTGTTTTTTAGATGAAGGCCTGCAAGTTTTGTAAATATTTTTTCAAGGTAGGTAGATTCTCCTTTTGAAAGCAAGGACCTTGATAATATGTTCTTCCAAAAAAGCTTCATATCTTTTTTTCCTGCTTGTGTAAAAAACCCAATTGATTGTAAACTATTTAAAATAGTGTCAATTGTTTTATCTAGTTGATATACAGGAATTGGAATATAGCCAGGTGAAATTGATTTTTTTTGGTTAGCTCTGAAAAGTTCATAGGCAATAATTTGTACTGCATGAGATAAATTAAGAGATCCAAATTCGCTACTGGTAGGTATGGTGACTCCCATGGTACATACCTCCAGTTCGGCATCTGTTAATCCTGTTCTTTCATTTCCAAAAACTATAGCTAACAAACCTTTTTCTTTTGTTTCATTATCAGAAATGTTTGCAACAAATTGCGAAAATTCCTCGGGTAATAATAAAGCATTTTTTCTTTTTTGACCCCGTCGTCGTGTAGTTCCTGCAATGATAGCACAATCTTTTGTTGCTTCGTAAAGTGAATCAAAAAACAGCGCCTTTTCCCATACGGTTTTTGCATGTAGTGCCAGCGTATTAACATGATTTTCATTATAGTCAGACTTTTTTCCTACTATTCGTAATTGTGAGATATCCATTGTAAGCATTGAGCGACAAACTGAACCAATATTTCGGCTTTCATCTGGACGACAAAGTACAACTATTGCTTGTGATAAGTGCATAAAACTTCCTCGCGAATTATAAAAATGCGTTCTTGCACAGTATACATGAAAGTAAATAAAAAGAATACTACATTTTTTTATTGAAATACAGATAAATAAAAAAATTACTTGATTTTTTTATATTTTTACTATATGTTTTATGGTATAATAATTATGCAAAACTTTTTTGATAAAACTGCATTAGTAATCGGTGGTAGTGGCGGAATTGGTGCTGCGGTATGCCGAGAGCTTGCAAAGAAAAATTGTTCGCTTATTGTGCATGGAGGCCATGAATCAGATGCTTTTAACAGGCATATTGCCGATTTAAGCACATCTGTCTCTGTTAAACCTTTGGTGCAATCATTTGACATTGGTTTTGCAAAAAAATTTTTTTCAAGCCCTATAATTAAAGCCGTTCAATCTGCCGATATAATATGTATATGTTTTGGACCTTTTTTACAACAAAAGCTTCATGAAATGGATGTGAATTGTTGGCAAAAGATGATTGAGATGAACTTGTTGTTGCCGGGATTGGTTGTAAGTTCAGCTTTGCCCGGAATGATTGAAAAAAAATGGGGACGTTTTTTGTTCTTTGGTGGAACAAGAACGGATCGTGTAAATGCATTTGGAACAAATGCAGCCTATGCGGCAGCAAAAACAGCTGTAAGTTCCCTTGTACGCTCTACTGCATTAGAATATGCAAAAGATGGCATAACATGTAATGCTGTTTTTCCGGGGTTTACAAAAACGGAATATATGGATGAAAAACTTTGTGGTAGTTTAGCAAAAAAAATGCCACAAAAGAGATTGATTAAAACAACTGAAATTGCACTTTCAGCAGTTCATTTACTTGAAAATCCTATGATAAATGGGGCGTTGGTAAATATAGATGGTGGATGGGATCCTGCATTTTAATACATAATTTGTGTTTTTTTGTTAAATGGTATTTGACAAAGAGATGGCTTATAGTGTATTATAATATGAGGACGTTAAAGCATTTTTAACGAGAAGGAATATAAAATGGCGTTAAACAATAATTTAGTACCTGGTTTTGATGACGAAAAAGATGATAGCTTAAAAATATCTCTTGAAAAACCAGCAGGCGTTGATAAATGTATTATATTATATCTAAACGGATACATTGATACTTACAACTCAAGTTTTTTTCAAAAGCGAGTTGCAAAGGTAGTTGATGCAGGTTATACCAATTTGATTTTTAACTGTGCAACGCTAAACTATGTATCTTCAACAGGTATCGGCTCTTTTACGGCCTTTTTAAAAATGGTAAAGCCTAAAGGTGGCGATATCGTATTATTAGAAATACAAGCAAAGGTATATGAAGTTTTCCAATTATTAGGATTTTCACAATTCTTTAATATTAAGGAATCTACTGACGCAGCTATAGCATTTTTTCAACAAGAAACTGTTGCAGTTGTTGGTGTGTTCCCTAAAACTTTTTCATGTCCTCTATGTTCAAAGAAGCTTAAAGCAACAAGAGCCGGACGGTTCCGATGTTCTGAATGTAAAACAATTCTTGCTATTGATGATCAAGGGCAAGTATTTTTAGGATAATTTTCTTGTTCTGTTTGTAAGGTTGTTTTAGTGATAAAACAACCTTTTTTTTGTTAAAATATTATATGTATAGTTGTTTTTATTAGTAAATCATGGTATCATAAAAATATGAAAAATGATTTGCTTATTGTTCCCACATATATTGCAGTAACGCTTTGTTTAACGTTTTTCTTAGCATTATTTTTTGTTCTATATCCTTTTTCATATGTGGGCTCAATTGATTATTCCTTATATGCTTTATATGCTTTAGATGTTTTTCTTTATGCTTCACTGTATATTCTCCCTTCAACAGCAATTGCTTCTTTAGTTGTCATTATTTTACGAGCAATAAAATATGAAGTACGCAGTATGCTTTCATTTTTAACATATGTATTTTTATGTCTTTCGGTTTGGCTCCTTCTTATTCCCTTATTTATATTTTTTGTACCGGAACAAACGGTAAGTTTGTATATAACAGGGGTAATTCCTTCAAGTGCTTCATTCTTTTTTAATGCACAATTTTTTGCAGAACTAGTAGAAAATTTAAACACATATTCAATAAGTGTTCCAAATAGCTTACTTGCAGTTTTCTCTGATCTTATATTGTTACGCGAAAAAGCCTTTCAAGCCGGAAATAGTGGGCGATTTGTCTATTTATTATATGCTTCATTAGGCTTAGCCCTTTCTTCGTTATATAGCTTACGCTTTGTATCAACATGGAAATTAATAAATGTAGCAAATGTCTTATTTTTGGGAGTTATTATAGTAGGGGTAAATATTCAAATATATAGAAACGATTTTGGGATAATTTTCAATGCGTATTGGACTTCTTTTATTTTTAATTGTTCTATAGCTGGTATTGTGATACTTATTGGTATAATAACAACAGCAAAGCAAAAATTGCATAAAAAAGAGGATGTATAATATGTTATTAAAAAAGTTTGCACTTCTTTCTCTTGTATACACTTTTTTATGTTTTGTGGGCATAGTGGTTTTTTCTTCTGTCACTACGAATATCCCTGCCGTACTAGAAATTGATGTTTTTTCGTACAGATTACTTATTGGTTTGTCTGCTTTTTTTAAGTGGCTTCCGTCTATTATTGTTTCTGTATTTTTTGTTGTGTTGGCAATCTATCTTGATAAAGATGGTGATAAAAGTATTACGCGCTTTTCCTCATATCAAATGAAAAATTATCAACGGGTTATGATTGTTACATGTGTAAATGTAATTGTACTTTTTTGTGCAACAGAAATTTTTCAACCTATGATAAAAAATGCTCTTGTTGAAAGAGAAACACGTCATGCAGATTATGAGTGGTATATTGCACAAAGTCAAGAAGCTCATAAGAATGATGATATTTTTTCTGCCTTATACTTTATCGATATGGCTCTTGAGATAAATCCTTCTGTACAAGAAGCACTTGCATTAAAAGAGCTCTATGAAAGAACACCTGCCGAAAATACTGCAGAAATACTGGAATATTTTCCTGAGTATGAAATTATTGATCCTGTAGATGAGCTATCTACGTCGTTAACGGTGCTTTCTATGCTTCAAAATGCAAAAGAGGCTTTTAATGACCAAAGATATTTTGATGCTCATTACTACGCCTTTGTAGGCCTTGAGCTTGGAGGGGAAAATAACCCTAATAGTCAAGAGTTACAAATGATTTCTTTGGATGCATGGAATATTCTTCAAACATGGTCAGGATTTGTAACAGATGAAGATATGCGCCTATTTAACTTAAAGCGTTCGGGGTATTCGGCGTTAATGGAAGGGGATGCCTTATCAGCCTATTATATTTTTCTTGATTTATATAAAGCCCTTCCATATGATCCTGATGTAATGAGATATTCTGAATTATCAAAAAATGCATTATTAAATGAGTACTTTTTTATTGATGAAACATCAGGTTTAGGACACTTTGAAAAGGCAAAAAATGTGTCATTTACTGTTGAAAGACAAGATGGTCTTTTTTATGATATTCATATTGCCGGTATTACAAATGTGCGAAGTGCAGGAAATATATTAAAATATTTAAGAAACTATTCTTGTTCTGTTCGTAATAAAGATAATACTATGCTATATTCTTTTACTGTTCCCTATGTTAAGCTTATTGGCCAACCGCTTGAAAGCTTTAATGAAGAGACAATTGCAAAGCTAAATCTTGTTCCGGGAGACTTAGTTCCTCGCTTATTGCTTACATCTGTAGATAGAGACACGCGTGGAGTTGTGAGCGCTCCTGTATTTTCTCATGGTTCTGTTACAGCTATAGATGATAGCTTAACACTTCTTCCTATGAGTTTAGAAGACTTTGATTTAATTTTAGATGCCTCTGTTGGTCCTCAATACATTAACTTAGCTGCATTACTTAGTTTTATTCCAAAAGCAGAGCAATTTGGATTTTCTGAACTGGTATACAGTAGCTTTTTCTTGTATAGAGTAAGTTATGCCTTCTTTCTAATTGCAATTTTTTTATTTTTAGCTATTCAAGCTTGGAACTTTAGATTAAAAGATGGTTCTATATTTAGATTTTATTGGGTTTTAATTATTCCAATTTTTACTTTGCTGGTAGAAGGTGTTAGGGTACTTTTAGAGTATGGCATGAGTTTGACTACTTTAGCTTTAGCTCGAATTGAAGGGTTTTGGCAAATACCTACTACTATAATTGTATTTTTAGTATTAATAATAATTTTTTCAATTCGCTTTTTATCGTTACATGCAAATGAAAAACATACCTAATAGTGCCATTGAGTTGAGTCATGAAGCGTTTTTTGTTGTACTGTAAAACTTATACACGAAAGTTTTTAATTCTCATTGTGGGGCTTATTCTATGGGTATTGGGTGGTTTTACACTTGGTATTGTAGGAGCATTAACAACTTTTTTTGTTGAAACTCTTATTAAACGAGTAAAAAAAGATTCTTCGCTGGAAGAAAGCATTGAAAATCCGTTTAAACATACTTCTGGGCAAGAAGGAATAGCTTTAACGGCAGATGAGCCATTTAAAGGGGCTTTGCTTGTTGCTGCTCTTGGTGTATATTGTACCGGTAATGTAGATTTTGCAGGATTGCAAATGAAAAAACGCTTTTCAGCTGTAGACACAGACTGGGTTAGTCTTTGTAGAATAGCATCACGCTCTGAAAGTTTGAATGGAGACTTAATTGTTGAGTGCCTTGCTGCAACACTCTTAAAAGACTTAAGAGATGATGCTTTGTATGATAGTCTTTTATTATCAATTTTTACTTTCTTATCGATAGTTGAATATGAATGGAATATTGAACGCGGTATAAAACCTTCTGAATACCTTGCAGAACTTTTGCAAAAACCTATGTACGTAAAGAAAGAAAATGATGAACCCATTGACAAAGCTTATCAGCTTTTGGGAGTACCTATTGACTCAAGTTTAGAAACTGTTAAAAGTGCTCACAGAGCTTTAGTTGCATTGTATCATCCTGACACAGTAACAGAACTTAGTGAAGAACAAAAGAAAATAGCCGCTGAAGCGTTTTTACGCATTCAAGCGGCCTACGAAAGTATTATTAAAACATTTTAATTACCTATCTACTCTTTCAATTTTTGCACCCAAGCTTTTTAGTCTATCTGCAAGGTTTTCATATCCTCTTTCAACTTGGTACACATTTCTAATAATGCTTTTCCCGCTTGCACACATTGCTGCAATTACTATGGCCATTCCTGCCCTTACATCGGGGGATGTAAGCTCTTCATCTCCATGAAGTGTGCAAGGGCCTGATACAACGGCTCTGTGTGGGTCACAGAGGGTAATACGAGCTCCCATGCCGATAAGTTTATCAACAAAGAACATTCGAGATTCAAACATTTTTTCGTGAATGAGTACGGTGCCTTCTACTTGAGTTGCAACTACGGTCATGATACTTGTTAAATCGGGTGGGAATCCCGGCCAAGGTGCATCATCAATTTTTGGAATCATTCCTCCAAGGTCGGTATTAACTTGCATTGATTGTGTTTGATTTACATGTAGTGTAGTACCTTCTATTTCCCAATGAATACCTAATTTTCCAAAGGCTAATTTTATGGGGCGCAAATCTCTTGGATTAATGCCTTCAATAGTGATACTTCCTTTTGTTGCTGCAGCTAGGCCTATAAAAGAACCTACTTCCATAAAGTCAGGGCCTATTTTAAACTCACATCCACCGAGTTTTTTAACTCCATCAATAGTTAATATATTTGAACCAATTCCTGCAATTTTTGCACCCATTAAATTGAGCATATTGCAAAGATCTTGTACGTGTGGCTCTGATGCTGCATTAGTAATGATGGTTTGTCCTTCTGCCAATACTGCAGCCATAAGGGCATTTTCAGTACCGGTAACAGAAGCCTCGTCTAAAAACATATCTGCACCAACAAGTTTGTTTGCGGTAAAAGCAAAGTTGCCGTCGGCCTCTATTCTAACCCCAAGTTCAGTGAGTGCTAAAAAGTGTGTGTCTAATCGACGACGCCCTATAACATCTCCTCCGGGTGGGTACATGCTCACTTTTCCACAGCGTGCTACCAATGAGCCTGCAAATAAAATAGATGCACGTATTTTTTTTGATAAATCTCGCGGTATTTCGGTACTGCTAATATTTTGAGCGTGTATTTTCCATGAATTATCTGCAATTTTGTCTACGCTAGCTCCCAAGGCTTTAGCAATGTCGAGCATTACCAGTGTATCATGAATATTTGGAACATTGTGTAGTATTACAGGTTCTTCTGATAAAAGTGTTGCTGCAATACAGGGTAGGGCGGCGTTTTTATTTCCTCCCGGTGTAATTGTTCCTTTAATTGGGAAACCACCTTCAATATGATATTCTACCATTTACTTCTCCTGTATACTATTTAATCTAATTATTTCTAAAATCATTTTAACGGCTTGGGTCATTTGATTAAGTGATGCCCATTCAGATCTCGAATGAAAATTGTGTCCCCCGGTAAATATATTTGGGGTAGGGATACCCATTGCCGTTAGACGTGAACCATCTGTTCCCCCACGAATGGGATTGCAAATTGGTTTTATGTGTAAGTTTTCTGCAGCTAAAAATAGATTCTTAATTACCGCAGGATTTTTATCAAGTTCTTGTTTCATGTTTTGATATTGCTTTGTGTGTTCAACATTCACGGTACTCCCATAAAACTTTTTTTCAATTGCTTTTGCAAGTACATCAACTGTTTCAAGCCTTCTTTTCATTGAGTCATCATCGAAGTCTCTTAAGTAAAGTGTAACTTCTGCTTTTTCAAGATTGCCTGAAATTTTCATTGGAGCATAAAAGCCTAAGTATCCATCGGTTGCTTCGGGGCTTTCATTTTGTGGAAGCATGGTAACAAAATGAGATGCCATAGTAACAGCATTTATCATATCGGGGCGAGCTGTACCTGTATGTTTTGATTTTCCATTAAATGTGAGCTCACTTTTATAGGCTGTAAAACATTCGATTTCAACTTCACCGATATGACTGCCATCTAATGTATAGCAGGCTTGGGATTGTATCCATTCAAGGGGGACATTATCCATTCCATGTCCTGTTTCTTCATCGGGACTAAAAATAATTTCAATTTGTCCGTGTGGAATATCTTTATCAGCTAAGAGTATTTCTATGGCGGTTATAATTGCGGCAATTCCTGCTTTATCATCGGCTCCTAAAAGAGTTGTGCCATCTGTTGTAATTATTGTTTCGCCTTTTGATATTCCTAACTGTTTGTCAATTTCAGGATTTAGTACTACTCCATCATGTAATTCAATGGCTTTCCCATCATAGTTCTTAATTACTTGTGGTTGTACATTTTTTCCTGAAACACCTTGCACTGTATCCATGTGGGCTAAAAATCCAACTGAAGGGGTTTTTTCAAAGCCCACCGTTGCAGGGATGCGTGCGCAAACATAGGCAAAGTCTGTTACATGAACATCTTTTATTCCTAAGCTTTTTAACTCTTTTTCAAGTGTGTATGCAAACTCTCTTTGACATTCTGTTGATGGGCATATGCCTTTATCTGCCGCTTCTAAATCACTCGTAGTCCATGTTTTTACATATCGTAAAAATCTCTCTAATAGAGGATTTTCAATAGTTGTATTCTGTTTTTCCATGACTATAGAATACGATATTTTTGAAGACCTTTCAATAGATAGTAAGAGATTTTTTTCTTTTTTATGGCTATATTCTTTGACATTTTTCGTAAAAAGGAGTATTCTGTATATATGAAGCGTATTATTGCATATCCAGATTTTGAACCCATTAGTGCTCATATGCATGATGAATTGTATCCCTTGCTAAATACTCATAAAGCGGGAATTTCAGAGTTTACCTTTTTATCATTATATCTTCATCAAAAAAAATATGCTTATAAAATTAGTTATCTTTTTGATTCAACATATGTTTTAACAGGGATAGATAAAAAAGGGACATTTTTTTGCGTTTTAGGCAAAATTCCTGAAGTGCCTGTGTTACAAGAACTCTTAGAAAAATATACACGATGGAAACATATTGATCAAAATGTTATTGATGCAAATAGTTCTCTTTTTGAAAAACTTGGTGTAATACCTGAAGATGACAGAGATAGTGCAGATTATCTTTATTCGCGAGAAAAACTTGCAAGCCTTTCGGGAAAATCACTTCATAAAAAAAGAAATCTTGCTAATAATTTTGAAAAATCATATGAGTGCGAAGTTAAGTTTTTAGACGTAACAACTGCTGCTGATGCAGGTCATGTTTTAGATGAATGGCAAAAAATGAGAGCGCAAGATGGCAATGAAAGTGATTATGAGCAATGTTTTTTTGCTTTATCATTACTCCCGTTTACAGAACAACATGGTTGGGTTATATATGCAGAGTCAAAACCGGTTGGCTGGGCACTAGGTGAATATGTTGCCGATGGTGAGATGTTTGTTGTTCATTTTGAAAAAGGACTGGATGAATATAAAGGTGTTTATCAGTACGTAAATAGGGCAACAGCTCAATCATTAAGTGAAAAGGTACTCTATATTAATCGTGAGCAGGATTTAGGTGATGAAGGTTTAAGGCAAGCAAAAATGACCTATAGGCCTATAGGCTTTGTTCAAAAATATCGAGTAGAAATAAAGAAGGGGTAGCGCTATGAAGTTTGTAAGCACACGTAATAGTTCAGAGCAAGTAGATTTTTCGCAAGCGATATTAAACTGTCTTCCCAAAGATGGGGGGCTTTATGTTCCTGCTTATTCAGAAAATTTGAGCCCGTGGATTGCCCATATGGATGAAGATACCTCTTTTTCTTCTATCGCTGGATCATTAACTGCAGCTTTGATACGAGAAGAGTTTAGCCCCATAATTAGTGAAGCAATTGCAACTAAAGCTTTTCCTTTTAGCCCTGAATTAAAAAAAATAGATGATAATTTTTATGTGTTGGAATTATTTCATGGGCCTACAGGAACACATAAGGACTTTGGTATTTCTTATCTTGCATCATGTTTAGAGCATGTGCTTTTAATGAAAGAACAAAAAGCAACCGTACTTGCTTCTACTGATGGTGAAACAGGTTCTGCAATTACTGCAGCGCTCCGGGGTAAAAAAAATATTCGAGCTGTTTTATTATATGCAAAAGGAACTGTTAAAGGCTTTCAAGAGGAAGATTGTATTTGGAATGGCGGCAATATTTACCCCGTTGAAGTTGATGGCGACAAGAAAACCTGTTATGAATTAACTCGTGCAATTTATGCTCGTCCTGATTTAATAGAAAAATATTCTCTTACTTTAGCTAATACGGCAAATATTGGACGTCTTTTACCGCATACTTTTTTATATATGTATGCTTTTTCTCGTATAAAAAAGCATTTAACCGATAACTTTTTTTATGCTTTACCTGCAGGAAACTATGGTAATATTAGTGCTGGTTTGTATGCATGGAAGTATTCACTTCCGTTGAGCGGGATAATTACAAACTGCACCGATTCTCTTACGCAAGATGCTCTTGGAAAGTGTTCTGTTTTAGATTCGCTTGTGCCTTTGGCAAAAAGAGGTTCAGCCGATCCGGTTGAGCCATCAAGTGTTGAGCGATTAGAGGAGATTTTTGCAACGCACCCTGCTGTTATGAAGGCACTTCTTTTTCCTGTTGCGGTAAATGATGAAGAAGCAATAAATGCAAGTCAAAACTTATTTGTAAAGTATAAAAAATTCTTTGATTTAGAAACTTCTAGGGCTTATGAAGCTGCTATAAAGCGTAGTGCTATGTCAAAAGAGGATGGAAGCACTGTTGTGTTGGTTTCTACTAAAGATCCATCGCTTTGTGCTGCATCCATAAGAACGCTTTGTGGTGAAGCTCCTACAATGAATGAATCGCTTCAATCATTGTATAAGCCATTAAAAGCCGAAAAGAAAATTTCAGCAAGTGTAGACGAAGTAGAAAAAATACTGTCAGAATTAACTTTTCCACAATAATCTAAATAAACAAATCTGTTTATTTAGATATTGTTTTTACTTTTGCACTCACTTTTTTTGTTGTTTTCTTTGGTTTCAATATTTTTAAGAGCGTTTCAATTTTATATTCAGACTCATCAATGGCAATAAGTATTTTATCCCATAATGCTTTTATGGCTGCATAATCTTGGCTTTTTGCTCTGAATAGCGTATACAAGGTTGCTGCATATGCTATAGTTGATTGTGCTGCCTCTTTATTATACCAGAGAACATCATTGAATCTGTTTATTCCAAGTGTTGAAGCTCCGATTCCATCTGTAACAAGAGAGCTAATCATTTCCCAAGCAATTTCTTCTAATTGTGAAGGTTTTATTGCTGTGTCACAGAATTGAGTTATTGATATCATTATTCTAAACTGATTATACATGTCCTTTGAAGGTTTACCAATAGAAACAAGAATGTCACGCATTTTTCTTTCAAGGCACCAAAGTTGAATAAGGTTTCGTGTAAAAGTTGCGCTGGCATTTTCTCCAAGTACATCTTTTAATGTAAACAATATACAAAATCCGCCTAAAATTTCACTCATATATGGATGAGACAGTATGTTTTCATATAGCGCTGTAATAAGTGGAGAAGGACTTGTTTTTGTGTTTCTTGCATCACTACAAAGCTTAATTAACTTTGTAACGCGTTTCACAAAATTAGCCCAAACTACTTCGGTATCACAAGGTTTTTTTGTTTTTGAAGATTTTAATACTGTTGAAGAACCGTAGTTTCCACCAATAAATATTTCAAGCATATCAAAATATGCTATACCCGCTTCTTTTGATTGGTTAAGAAGCTTTGTTATAGTAATTTGTTTTTTTTGTTTGTCATTTTTTTCAGAATAGAGATGAGGTGCGCAAAGGGACGCAATTCCATCAAAAAACTCAGGAGACGCAAATTTTTCTAATGCTTGATATAAGTCTTTTAAGAATATTTCTTTTAAGGCAACATCAATATCTTGCACGCCTCGCCCATTAAGCTCTTTGCAAAGAACGTGGTACATTCCTGTGTCATCATCTTCAACCTCTGAAATATCCATGAGTATTTGGTATTCATATCCATTTAGTTGTAAGAATACGCCTTTTTCATAGAGTTCCGCACTAGAACGAATGTACCATAATTCTGATTTTTTTTCGCGGAAAATACAGTAATGTTTTGAATCATTAGTAAGACCTATTGCGTGGGCAATATGCTCTGTATGCATATTTACAGTATTTGAATCAGTTTTTACGGCATATTTACACGAATGGGTAATCCATCCAGCTGCTTGCTCGTATGCATTGTTATAAAATACAACACTGTTTTCTGTATCATATCGATTAGAGTAGGCAAAAATATTTTCATTAACATTATCCCCTGACCAAACATCATAGAATCTAAAATGTTCAACATCAGAAAACATGTATCGTTTTTTCATAAGAGGAAAAATATCATGATTATGTCTGTCTATAAGGTCAAAATCTTTTTCCTCATCCCAGTATGCCTTTGTATATTCCATTCCGTATTTTTCGCCAAACCCTTCAATTTGTCCATGACCAAACATAGGAAGCCCCGGCATTGTTACCATAAGCATACAAACACCAAAATATTTATCACCTTTTCCAAACTGTGCAACCGCTGTTTCTTCATCGGGGTTGTTCATAAAGTTTACAAATCTTTTGAGTATTTGAGGGTCAAATTCTATTGTATTTTTTATTGTTGAGCGATATTTATAGTTTTCTTCTTTTTTTAGCATATTCATAAAGGCTGAGTTGTATACTCTGTGCATTCCAAGTGTTCTAACAAAGTATCCTTCCATCATCCAAAAAGCTTCTGCAAGTAAGAGGGTATCAGGAATTTCAGTAGCAATTCTATCTACAACTTCTCTCCAAAACTCATTTGGAATTGCAGCTTCAAAAGCCTCTGTACTTATTGCGTGTTCTGCTCTTGTTGCAATATCTCCACCTTGTCCGGGAGCTGGGAACCATAGGCGGCGTATATGTTTTTTTGCTAATACCATAGCGGCATCAAAGCGAATAACCGAAAAGTTTCGTGCTACGTGGAGAATTTTTTGTATTACTTCTTCGCGTGCTTCAGGATTTAAAAAGTCAATTTGGGCAGTGTCATTCCAAGGCATTCCTGTACCATCGTTCCCATGGTAAATATATCGAGTATCGCCTGTTTGGTTATCAACTCTCTTATATACAACTGCACAGTCTGTTTTGGAATAGTATCTATCTTCTAGGTACACACTTATTCTTGGATCTAAAGATACATTTTCTCCATTGTATGTGTATGTTGGGAAAGGGCATTCCTTGCTTTGAATAAAAAGATGTGGCTTTTCAACTACCCATTTTGAATCCATAGCTGTGTGGTTTGGTACCATATCCGCTGCTATTCGTATGCCCCTATACCATAGGCGTTGACGTAAATTTTCTAATGCACTCCAACCACCTAAGTTTTCTGCTATTTCATAATCATGTAAACTATATGCACTGGAAGTTGCTTCAGGGTTTCCGTTTATTTGTTTAATACGCTTACTTGCCCATGAGCGCTCCCATAGCCCAATGAGCCATAAAGAGGTGAAGCCTTGTTGCGCCAGGATATCAAGTTCTTCATCCGGGATTTGATCTAATCGTGTTATTTCTTTATTGTATTGTTTTGATAATTGGTCCAGCCAAACTAACACTGTTTTAGCCATTAAAACAACATTTCCCATCCAGTCTTTGTCGGGACTAAAGCGTTCGTATTCTTTCATTAAAGAGTCATAGTTGTAAGCTTCCATAGGAGGAGGTCCTGAAAAATGTCCGCTCCAACCCGGTTTTTCCTCTTCGGTAATCATGTCCATACCGCTGAGTAAACGAAGAATGTGTTCTCCTAGTATATCTTTCCATGCATGGCGAATATAATCTAGCTGTCCTTTTAAACTATTTGGGCTTGCAATGACAGGTTCTCGAAGCATTGTTATTAAATCGGTATGATTCGGGCCGTATAATGGTTGTTTTTTGAAAAAATCTTGAATGAGTTTCCAAGCTTTTTTATAGCTTGCATTTTTTTTAAGCTTTTCATCATTAAAAAGAACATAAAATGGTTCAAAGGCCGGGTTTTCATTTGCTAAAATGAGTAACATCATTTCTTCAATGGTGCTAACTTTATTTGAAACATCATCGGTTTTATTTTTTAGGTAATCTTCTTCTGTAATCTCTTGTTTATATACGGCTAGAGGAGGAAATTCTTTTGTAAAGTCCAGTAAAAGATCATCTAAGGCAGATGTCCCAATGGTTTTTTCAAGAGAAGAAAAAAGTTCTGTAAATGATTCTTTGTTTTTATTGTTTCTAAAGCTTTTACATACAATATGGAAAATTTCATCAATTAAACCCATTGCATTTAATTGACCTGCTTTAATATATTTTTTTGGTTCATCAATTGGATTTATAACATCATTAATTTTTTGTGCAAAGATGCGTACATTCTTAAAATGGGTGAAAACAACATTTCCATTAGTTGAAAACATCGGAAGGTCAAAGTTACACCTATCCCTCATAACTCTTGAAACGTGAAATTCCATCATAGTAGCATCCTCATAATCCAGTAAAATTAGTACGTATATTGTATACCATAAATGATAGTTTGTAAATGTTTTTTGTTAAAAGATTGTGTAAATTTTTAAATAAAAAAGACTGCCTTGAAAGTTCTAAACTTCTTAGGCAGCCTCTTTTTTTATAAACATAGTAATTTACTTAGAAAGTTTTTCTGCTATTTCATTTATTGCAGTGTCTGCCTTGTCGTAGTCAATTTGGCATGTTCCAACTTGCTTATGTCCGCCTCCACCGTAAGAAGCACAAATTGTTCCAACGTTGATTTCGCATGTTCTGTTTAAAATACTGTACCCTATTGCTATGGAAACATTTTGCTTGTTTCTTCCATCTACAATCCACATAGATACATTTTGTTCAGGATAAAGGCTGTAAATGTAAAAACGATTTCCCGCATTAATTGTTTCAACACCACGAAGGTCGGTAACGATAACATTGTTTATTGTTTTTGTATGTTTTTTTAACATAGCATCAAAAAGTTTTGTTTGCTCATTATAGCATTCAATGCGCTCTTGTACATCTGGAAGTGCTAAAATTTCTTCTACGCTTATTTCTGCGCATTTTTTTAATAGGTCTTCCATGAGTGCAAGGTTTGAAACTGTAAAATCTCTAAATCTACCTAGTCCTGTTCTTGGGTCCATTAAAAATCCAAGGAGAACTCCTCCTGTTGGATTCAGTATTTCTTCTCGTGTTAGATTTCCGGAATCTACTCTGTCACATACTTCTACTAATTCTGCAAAGTGTGATATATTATGTTCTTCTTTGTAGTAATCGAAAATAACACGTGCGCAAGAAGGAGTTATTCTTCTGTCTCCCGGGATACTTTTGTCTTCCATTCTTGCAATTTCACTGTGATGGTGATCGAACCAAATACCGCAACCTTCGGCATAGGGAATATTTGCCAATACATCATTTTTACTTACTTCAACTTTTCCGTCTTGCATGTCTTTTGGATGCACGAATGTCCATGAGTCAATTACTTTTACTTCTAATAAAAGTGCCCCACATACTAATCCGTCAAAGTCTGATCTTGTTAACAATCTCATAAAGTCCTCCGTATTTGTGTATTATACTTAACATCCTAATAATTGTAAATCACCGAAACGTACTATTTTGTATATTTTTACTGTTATATAAATCCATTTTTCCAATGCCAAATAGGTTTTGCAAGTTTGTTTGAAAACGGTTGAATATTATTAAAGTCAGGCAACCATGAATCATCTTGAATTAACTCTTGATAAAATAAGTGTTCAAAGCAATAGTCTTCAATTTCATTTGTAATGGCTGAAAACTCATCTTCAGAGATAAACCTATTGGGGCTTTCATTTTCCGCAGTTGCTTTAATTGGGGTGTATTGTGTCATGAGTGAAATACAAGCTTTCCCATCTGCATGAAATTTTAACCAGTCGAGTACATCATAGCTATCTTGTAATAAATCAGGAAGCACCAAATGTCTGATAATTACCCCAGAGAGCATTTTTTCTTTTTCTTCACCATTTTTTGTAACTTTAGAGAATCTTAAAGGTGACATAGCTAGCATTTTTAGTATTGCTTCGCTTGCTGTGTATGCATAATCTTTTGTGAAAAAGAGTTTTGAAGATATCTCATCGTTGAGTGTTTTTAAATCGGGTAGCCAAATATCAACAAGTCCTTCTAGTAATTGTAATGCTTCTAAGCTTTCAAAAGCAGAAGAGTTCCAGCATATGGGAATGCTTAATCCATCTTTTTTTCCCTTTGTTAATGCTTTTTCAATGGCAGGAATGGCATGG
>CAYJJW010000001.1:35176-50095 GCA_964370555.1 uncultured Treponemataceae bacterium
CTTCCTGTTACAATATTGATGTTTTCAGCTCCTGCGTTTTGTAATGCAAGGCATATATCTGAAAACTCTTCATCGTTGACAGTTTTTCCCATGCTTTCTTTTGATATTTGGTAGTTTTGGCAAAAACTACACCCAAGATTGCAACCACTAATAAAGATTGTTCCAGATCCTCCATGTACAGTAATGGGAGGTTCTTCTCCAAAGTGTAAACACGCAGATCCAATTTTTAGTAATGCCGTTTCTTTGCAAAAAGCTGTTTCTTTTAAATTTCTATTTATCTTGCAGTTTCTTGGACAAAGCTTACATGCTTTATAAAATGAAGAGTAGTTCATAATACCTTTTTTTCAGTGAATACTGCCATAAGAGATGTAAGTAAATCAAGTGGTATATCACCTGCTTCAGAGTTAACTAACATACAAAGTTCTTCCCAGTCTTCTTTTGAAAGAGCTTCTTTTTCTGATTCGCTTGCATTTTGATAAAAATCTCCCTCCAGCAGGGCGATAAGTGAAGCAAGCCATGTTATGTTTTTTTCACTTGGCTCTTCATTAATGTTTACTGCTGTTTTGATATATTTTTCTTCCCAGTATTTCGCTATTGAGTAAGGAAGCTCTCCTAGGTCTCTGTAAAGTGATATAAAGTGCTTACTAACTGATTGGCTTGCTCTAGTGCCATCATAACCTGCAACATTGTTAGCTCTGTCATGCTTTATTATTCGTTTTGCATCGGCATAAAATTTTTCAATAGTATTCATTTTTTTATTATATCATAATGTGTGTTTTTTGGATATATAGTATTTATGAAATATCGATTATGAACAATAGTGTAAATTGGTTTTTCTATAAAGAAAAAAAGTGTTGCAATTCATAGTCCTGCACAGAAAATAAAAATAAGTGCAAAAATAATAGGTCAGCTCATGCCTAGATGCCTCGCTATGCTCGCATGCGGCATTCGTGCCGCTATTTTTTTGCTATGAAATAAAAAGCAGGACTTGAATTGATTTGTGAGGGTGGCTGTAGTTTAATAAGGAAACTATTCACGTTCAATACACGTTAAAAAAAAATTAACCGTGAATAGTAACAAAAAAGTATAAAAAAAAGACTTTTTTTGCATTTTAAACCTTGACTTTTCCTTATACACCCTTTAATATAGAATTATGAATTTACGAAATGTTTTAACACCCGAAACAGTTGAACTTAACTTGAAGGGCACAACAAAAGAAAGTATTATTGATGAAATGCTAGAAATTCTCGTTAAAGCAGGAAAAATTACTGATAAAAGTGCTGCAAGAGAATGCGTTCTTGATCGAGAAAAGAAAATGTCGACTGGAATGAAGCATGGGATAGCTATTCCTCACGGAAAAACTGACACTGTTAGTGAGCTTGTTGCTTGTATCGGTATTTCAGATACTGCTGTTGATTTTGATTCACTCGACCAAGAACCTTGTCGGATTTTTATCATGACATTGTCTCCTGTGAATAAAACCGGGCCACATCTTCAATTTTTAGCAGAAATCAGTTTATTGTTTAAAAGTGCTGAAAAACGACAAAAGATTTTAAACACATCAGACAAAGACGAAATTATTAAAATTCTTACAGACTAAGAATGAATATAGTTTTGTAATATACTCTAAAAACCGCTCCTAAATGGTAGTGGTTTTTGGTGTAAGTACTGCATTGCAAGGAGATTTTGGTGAGTGATGAATATATAAAAAAGATCGTGTACTGGGACCAAATTGAAAAAACCGGTGTTGAAGAATACGATGAAGCCTTTTTGGCAGCATTACGTTCAGAATTAAAGTTGCTTGATTCCGAAGATAGCAATATTTTGATTGTTCCAATGCGTTTTTCAGGAGAAGGGGCTTTTTGGGGTTGTTTTGATTTAGAAGTAATGAATGAAGAAACCGAAAAAGAGCTTTTTGAAACATTCACTGCCTCGTTTTTGCACCTTGCAAGACGTATAAAAGACTGTAAAAGTGTTGTTGGCTTTGAGTATCCCGACTTTAGTGCGGACTGGGATGTCTTACAGCATTATTCACAAGATTATAAAGAAAAATTTATGGCTGCATTTCAAAAAAAACACAGCCATTATATTTTTGTTAGTTAGAATATTATTTTAAAGATTCAGTGATACTTCGTACATTTATTATTCCATCTATTTCTTGAAGTTTAGTAAGTGTTTCTTCTCCTACTACTCCTTCAATGTCTATTAGGTTATATGCAATATCATCTCTGTTGTGGTTTATCATTGCAGAGATGTTTTGTTTAGCTTCTGCCAATACCGTTGTAATCTGTCCAACCATGTTAGGTATATTTTTGTTTGATATTGCAAGTCGTGTACCTTTTGTAGGTATTGGCCCATCAATTTTGCATTTTGGAAAGTTTACAGAGTTTGTAATTGCACCTGTTTCTAAAAAGTCTCGTATTTGATTTACGGCCATAACTGCACAGTTTTCCTCTGCTTCAGGGGTAGAGGCTCCTAAGTGCGGAAGACATATTACATTTGGACAGTTTAGCAGTGCTTCATCGGTAAAGTCACTTACAAAGCATGCAATTTTTCCATCGTTCAAAGCGGCAATTATGTCATCGTTTACTACTAAGCCTCCTCTAGAAAAGTTAAGTACTCTTACACCCTTTTTCATTGAAGCAATTCTGTCGGCATTAATTAATGCCTTTGTTTCTGCAGTTTGAGGAAGATGTAATGTGATATAATCTGACTTTGAAAGAAGGTGATCTAAGCTTTCTGCTTTTTTTATTGCTCGACTTAATGCCCAAGCACTGTCTACCGAGATAAAAGGATCGAATCCAATTACTTTCATGCCTAGTTCGGATGCGGTGTTCGCAACCTTAGCTCCAATAGCTCCAAGTCCTATTACTCCTAGAGTTTTTCCTGCAATTTCAGGGCCCACAAACTGTGATTTTCCTTTTTCTGCCATATCGGGAATGTTAGCTCCATTTCCGATTAATGTTTTTGCCCATTCATTTGCTTGAATAAGAGGTCTGCTAGATATAAAAAGTGCCGCTATAACAAGTTCTTTTACAGCATTTGCGTTTGCTCCTGGGGTATTAAAAACAACAATTCCTTTATCGCTCATTTGAGGAATAGGAATATTGTTTGTGCCAGCTCCTGCACGAGCAATGGCCTTTAATGTTTCTGGTATTTCTACTGAATGCATATCTCCAGAACGAACAAGAATTGCATCTGGGTTTAATATTTCTGACGCTATTTCATAGTGCTCCCGGTCAAAATTATCTAACCCTTTTGCTGATATCTTATTTAATGTTTGTATTTTATACATTTTTTTTTACTCCTTACAGTCTTTTTTTTATCCACAGATTTCACAGATTACGCAGATTATTACTTTTGTGTGTGTAAAATACTATGCTCTTTGCCATAAAAATAATACCAATACTTATAGTTTTTCAGAACTTACCATTTTAACAAAAAGTTTTTATACCTTAAACATAGTAGAAATCCCATAAATCGGTGTAATTCTTGCGGTTATATATTATGATAAATGCTCTTTTGCAAATTTTTCCATAAAATCGATTAAAGCGTTTACGCCTTCAATTTCCATGGCATTATATATTGATGCTCTCATGCCTCCAACTAGACGGTGCCCTGCGAGATTCATAAGGCCTTCTTTTTCTGCTTCAGCTACAAATAACTTATTTAATATTTTAGCTTTTTCATCGTCTGTTTCATTAGTTAAAAATGGTATGTTCATTAAAGAGCGACTGTTTTTTTCAACAGGGGCTATATAATAGGGGCTTGAATCTAGATAAGCGTAAAATTTTTCTGCTTTTTCAAGATTGCGTTTTTTCATACCTTCGGCGCCGCCGTTTTTCTCAACCCAGTTTAACACTTTGCCCATTACATAAATGCTCCAACAAGGAGGAGTGTTGTACATTGATTCTCCTTCTATGTGTGTTTTATAGCTTAGCATTGTAGGGGTAAAATCAAATGGAGAGTCGGTTATTAAATCATCCCGTATAATTACAAGGGTAACACCTGCTGGCGCTAGATTCTTTTGAGCTCCTGCGTATAAAAGTCCAAATTTAGATACATCTAATGGTTCTGACAAAATACAACTTGAAATATCTGCTATAAGTGGAATGTCTTTACCGTCGCTTCTTTTGCCTGTTGTTGGAAGGTTGTTATATAAAGTTCCCATGATTGTATTGTTAAGGGTTATGTGTACATAGTCATAATCGCCTTCAATTGTTGGGATTGTAGGAATTGCTAAAAATCCTAGTTCTTCACCACTAGCAATTACCTCAACACTCATATATTTTTTTGCTTCGCTAATTGCCTTTTTTGACCAAACACCGGTATTTATATAGGCAGCTTTTCCCAGGTTTTTTAAGTTTAGTGGAATCATAGCAAATTGGGTACTTGCACCGCCTTGCAAAAATAAAACCTTGTAGTTTTCGGGTATATTCATTAATTTTCGAAGCTTTTCTTCTGTTGCTGCGATAATTGCTTCAAACGGTTTTGAGCGGTGGCTCATTTCCATTACACTTTGACCTGTTCCATTACAATCAAGAAGTTCTTGTTGTATTTCTTGTAATACCTCTTCAGGTAAACAAGATGGGCCTGCTGAAAAATTGTGTACTCTCATAGTATCCTCACTTTTATTGGCTTTAATGCCTTAATATGCTAGATTTTGCAATGCTGCAATAACCGAAACATTTTCTACTTTGATTTTTTCTCCCACTGGAAGAATGGCATTGGTATAATTTACAATGCCTTTTATGTGTGTTGTAGCAAGTCGTTGTGCGATAGCACTTGCATCTTTATCTTCAACATCAAGTATAACATACTGAATAGTATGGTCCTGTATTTTATTTTCTAAATTACTGAGTACAAAAAGAGGGAAGGGCGTGTTGAGTGTTTCTACTCTGTTTACGCTTTCATCAAAGCCTGCAATAATATCAAAACTTGGGATATTGAAGTTTTTTGCTTGAATTAATGCTTGGGCAATTTTACCAAGCCCAATTATGCAGCATTTTTTCTTTTCTTCAGTTTCTAATGTTTGTAAGATTGCTTTTAGTAAATTTTCTTTGTTGTATCCATTTGATGCACTTTTAACTGGGTGTTTTTTTAGTACATATGATATATCTTTTCTAATAGTTGTATCTTTCCATCCTGTTAATGTTTCAATTTCACCTGAGGTAATGAGATTTTTCTCTGAGAGACTTAAAAGTCTTGTGAGTTGAATAAGTCTTTTTTTTGCAGGTTGTGGAATCATATATGCCTTTTATTGTGAAAAATATCACGTAATATAAGTATTTTACTCTTGTCTTCTTTTTTTGTCAAGTCTTTTTTATAAAATATGCTAAAATTAACAAAAAAAATAAGTTTTATTGTGAAAATTATCACAACAAAACATTGCAATACTCTAAAAAAAAAGATGCTACATTAGAGTAACATCTTTTACTGTTATTTTTTTAAGTCATTTACAAGTTTTTCTATTCTGTTTAACGCTTCTTTTATTTTGTTAATATCGGTAGCATAACAACAGCGAACAAAGCCTTCGCCTCCTTCGCCAAAAACCGTGCCAGGAACAACGGCTACTTGATAGTCATTAATTAGCTTACCTGCAAAATCTTCTGCACTTAATCCTGTAGGGCGAATGTCTACAAAAAGATAGAATGCTCCATCCGGTTTTACTACGGGAAGGCCAATTTCTTTTAAGCGCGAAGTCATAAGGTTTCTTCTTTGTTGGTATGATATACGCATTTTTTCAACTTCGCTCGCACCTGAGCGTAAGCCTTCTACCGCACCGTATTGGCTCATAATTGGAGCGCAGATGGATGAATACTGGTGTAGTTTATGAACTTGCTCCATAAGATCTGGTGGACAACATACGTAGCCAATGCGCCAGCCGGTCATGGCAAAGGCTTTTGAAAAACCATTTAATACAACGCTGTACGGCTTCATTCCTTCAAATGATGCAATAGAAACATGTTCGTTGTTGTCGTATACGAGCTCGCAATATACTTCATCGGTTAATACCCATATTTGATGTTTTTTTACAACCTCTGCAATGCGTTCAAGCTCTTCTTTTGGAATCATTTTTCCGGTGGGATTACTTGGAGAGCAAAGCATTAATGCCTTTGTTTTTGGTGTAATTGCTTTTTCAATTTGCTCTGCAGTTGGATAAAATCCGTTTATGCTTGTATCAAGGTGAATGAGTTTTGCATTGCAAATTTCTGCTAATGGTTGATATGAAACATAACAGGGTTCACAAATGATTATTTCATCTTGAGGATTTAAAATGGCACGTAATACAGCATCGATTGCTTCTGAAACACCAATGGTTATAAGTATTTCATCTTTGGGGCTATAGTGTAAATTATATTTTTGAAGATATGTTGCAATTTCATCTCTAAGTTCTGTAAGACCCCAGTTTGAAGTATAAGAAGTATGTCCTTTTTCTAAGTGATAAAAAGCTTCTTCTCTAATTATCCACGGGGTAGGGAAGTCAGGTTCTCCAACTCCAAGTGAAATAATATCATCACGTCCTATAACAAGATCAAAAAATTTTCTGATACCAGAAGGCGGAATTGTTGTTATGGTTGAGGATAGCTTATCCGTTCGTGTGTTTTGTTGCATTGTTAAGCACTGACTCCTTGTCTGCGGTCTGTTTTGTCATCTGCATAGACTATGTCATTTTCTTTATATTTTTTTAGCATAAAGGTTGTTTTTGTTCCTCGAACACCTTCAATTGTAGAAAGTTTTCTTGCAACAAAAAAAGAAACTTCTTGAATGCTTGCGCCTTCAATAGTAACTTTCAAATCATAGCCTCCAGACATTAAATAGAGTGATTTTACTTCAGGGAAACGAAAAATTCTATCCGCTATGGCATCAAAGCCATGTTCTCTTTCAGGGGTAACTTGTATTTCAATTTCTGCCCGCACAAGATCTTTTTTAGAGGCTACTTTTTCAGGATTAATGATAGCTGCATATTTTAAAATAACGCCATCTTTTTCTAGTTGAGCAATTATTGAAGTAACTTCTTCAACTGTTTTGCCTGTCATGGCTGCAATGTCCTTTTCTGAGAGACGTGCATTGTCTTGTAATAAATTTAATATTTCATCCATGTATATAGGATATACGATATAAGCTATTTTATCAAGTCTAAAAACAATCAATAATTGTACATTGTGTATTATTCTAACTCTTCTAAGCTTTTTAACATTTCTTGGGCAATTTTATCATTGGGGTCAAATTCTAATACTGCAAGGAAAAAAAGCCGTGCTTCTTCTATGTTGCCTTCTTTTAGTGCTAAGTATCCTAGGTTTGACATAATTTTAGTATTTTCACTTTCGAGTTGCATTGCCTTTGTTAAATAGCTTTTTGCACCTTGATAATCGCCCAATTCTGTTAAACATATTGCTAGCTCATTATAGGTGTCGGTGTTAGCGCCTTCGCATTGAATTGCTTGCTCAAGGGCAGATCGAGCATCGTCCCATCGTTCTAATCGGCGAAGAGCCCAACCGAGCATAAACCATGCATTCCAAACAGTTGGATTTTTTTCAATGAAAGAACGAATGGCTTCAAGCCCTTTTTCCTCTTCACCCATTGAAATAAAGTCGTATGCACTTTTAAACAGCTCATCATCTAGGTTTCGGTTTTGAATATCGTTTATAATTTCTTGTGCTCTTTCTATTTTGTAATCGCCATTTTTTCCACGTTGTTCTTCTGATAATGCTGCACTGAGCGTAACATAGGTTTCAAAGCAGTCTTTTGCCCTAGAAAAGTTCTTTTGTTTTAAAAAGAAAAAGCCTGCGTTAAAAAAGGCATCAGGGATAACTTCTTCTGCCTCCATTACCTGTTTGTAGTATCGAAAAGCGCTTTCATCGTAGGCGTCGGCATCTTCAAAAAGACTTGATCTTCTATATGAATCGGCTCTTTGGTCAAAAAACAATGCCATATTTAGCATATTTGCCATATCTTCAGGGTCAATGCCTTGTAGTGCTAAAAAAATTTCTTCTGCAATGTCAAAGTCTTCATTTTTTGCTTTAAGTATCGCGGCATCGGTTAATTCTTGTTTTATGTTCGGCTTTGCTGCTAATAAAAGAGAGCGGTAGTATGCTTTGTGTTGTGTTTTATTATCATAAGCTAAGACGGTTAAAATTCCTGCGAGAATTTGTTCCCATGTAAGATCTTCAATTGAAAACGATTCTGTGTTTGAATCGGAGTTTTCTCTTTGAACAGGAAGAAGAACGGTTGGGTCCAGTTGAAAATTTGCATTAGTTGCAATAAATTCTTCGGGTAATGAAATAAATACTAAACTGTCTAGTGGGTTTGAAGGGTTCATTGTTAACTCGCTTGTGTTTCGTTTTTTGTTGCCGTTTCAATAGGTTGAGGCGTTTGATTTGAATCTTCAATTACTACCTGTGATCCCTGTGGTGCTGCATCATCGGCATACTGAATACCAGTTTCATTTGCATTAAGCATTTTTTGGCGGAAAGAAGTAAGATATTTGTTTATATGTATTTTGTACGATATAGGGATGGTTTCTTCCATGAAGTTCATTGAAAATGCAACCAAATCTTTTCGTCCTTCAATATTTTCTACCTGAACAACCTTTCCTTGTATGTCAAAGGTTTCACTTGGCTCATCAAATGTTAAACGGAGAATGGTATCTTTGTTTCGCAAAAATTGTGGCACACCCATCATGAGTACTTTTGCTCCTCCAAAAGAGAGGTCTCGTATTATACAGTTTCTTGGAACTTTATCTATAAAAACGAGTGTTTCTTTTTTTACTAAGTTTAACCTTCTCATTGCGTCAGGAGTTATAGCGATACGTTCTTCGGATCGTTTTACATAGTTGCTTTTTGCTTCTAAGAGTCCGCCAAGTGCAACAATGAGGTCATCGGGTGGTTTTCCGTTGTAGTCAATTGTTGCTATAATTAAGTCTTGGGAATCCATGTATGGTTGTACGTTTGTAACCCTTCCGTTTACGAATAAACTCATGGGTTTTCCATAAGTATCAATAAAGAAAAAACGTAAACTTACCGGTGCATTAGGTTTTTGAATTGCAGCGTAAGCACCACTTTTTGTGCCTACAATTATTCTTGCGTTCATAAGGGATGCTGAATTAATAATACATGCCCATTGAGCTCCACCGCATTTTATATAAATTTGCCTCGGGTCTATGCGCAATACCTTTAGTATTTCCCTTGAAAAAATAATATTTGTGTCTCGATAATGATCGTAATAATTGTTAATTTGTTGAGTCGTTATGACAGCCATATACTAATGATAGTTGATTATTGCTAATTGGTCAATATAAAAAATGCATAATATGTTTTATTTATTCTCGGGGTTAAAAATAAAACCGATATTGTTTGCTACTTTTCTGTTCGAGTATACTGAATGCTTGGGAGAATTTGGAAAAATAATACTGGTTGAACCTCCTCCATCCAGTTGTATTGCCTTTACTGCTCCTTGTGTTTGTAAAATTGTAGCACATTCCATATAATTTAATCCTTTGCTTTGTGCATTTTTTTCTACGGTTAAAATATAGAGTGTATAGCCGTCTTCGCTTATGCCTACTGCCGTTCTTGCGTCTTTAATATCTTTAAATGAAATAATCTTATTATTTTCTAAAATAGTCCAAAATCCGCCTACCGCAAGATAGACATTGGCACTATCTATTGCTTGTTGTTTGTTAATAATCGATGCTTTGTTATTTTTGGAAAAACAAAGTGCTGCGTAATTATTAACTGGATTTGAAATAAGGGTTCCTTTATGTATGTACAATCCTTCGATGTTCCTTTTAGAGGAAAGGCGTGTGTTTGGGTATGAAAAAGGTGATGCATTTATTGCAACATAACTACCTTGTGTGTATGCAAAATGTTTTGTTGTTTCTCCCTTTGTTTCATATGAGCTGTCTAAAGAAGGTTTTGACCCGACAATTGAAATTGAAGGGTTGTCGAGTTGGATAGTTGTAATATGATACACAAGTTTTTCTTTGAGGTTTTCATATTTTTTATATTGAATAGGGTTATTGTTGGTAGTTTGTAAATAATCAGTTGTATCTTGGCTTTGAAACGGTGTTGTGGAGCACGAACAATAAAATATGACCAGTATTGTACATATGCTAAAGAGTTGAATATGATGTTTGTACGAAAAAAGCTTCGACACAGGTGCCGAAGCTTTTGAAAAAATGTTCATAATTAGTAAGCGTTTCGAGTAGTTTTTACACTTCGCTTTTTCTTCATCAGTTTACGCTGAAGGGTTTTGTTTTTTCTGTTTTGAATTGTAGAAGGTTTTTCGTAATATTCGCGTTTTTTGTACTCGCGGATAATCCCTTCTTTTTCAACCATACGTTTAAAGCGTTTAATTGCTTTTTCTAGGTTTTCAGAATCATCAATAATGATATGTGCCAATGTGTTCACCCCCTTTCGGCCATTCCGTAAGACTGGACTCTAATAATATCATATTGTTGAAGTACCGTCAATAGGAAGATTGGTAATATTTAAATAATGAGATTTTTTTTTATTACAAATGTAATGGTGATAAACGCACAAGAAACGATATAATGACTTGTCATATGCCTCTTTTTGTGGTATTCTTAGTATGGGCGTTTAAGTGGTTTTATCTGTTACTTGAGTGCTTTACAGTTATGGAGAGAAAATTATGAAAATACGTATGAAGCTTGCTATACTGAGTGTAATTATTATTGCAAGTACTTTTGGCTATTCCCAAAACTCAATTATATTTCCTGATGTTGACTTAAACGGATCTGATGGATTGCTTTTTACTGCAGAAGCGACACGTGGAAATGAAACATGGAAAAATCTCTATAGAACAACTATTTCAAATAATGAGGCTGCTGAACAAGCAAGTGCAAGTGAAGCCCAACTTTTAACATGTTACCCACAAAAACTTGATTCACTTCAAGGTGGGAAATTTTTACAGGTTAGAAATGCAGATGGAACTTTCATGTATTCTAGTGCAAATGAAACTCTATCAGTACTGTCAAAAAATAGTATTTTTTTACCGTCAGTTTCGACCGACGCACGTGCAAGAGACAATATTATTGAAACTTCGGTGAGTGGCGATGGAAATTGGATGTGTTATTTTAAAAAACGCTCTCCTGCAACTGCCTTTCTTATGCTCACTAATACGCAAACTGGAGAAGAGCTAATACTTGATGATTCTGCTGATTTTAGTTTTAATGAGCTTCCTGTGCTATGGTCTCAAGATTCCTCTGTGGTTGTGTATGAAAAAAAAGGGAATCTATACTTCATGGATGTAGAAAACATTGCTGAGGTATCTGTTATTGAAGAGCATTTTAGACTTATCGGAGAAGGCTCAATAAATACTATTGCATGGGCATCAGATAAACAATTAATTTATATTCAAGATGATCTAGTATTTTCAATTTCAATAAATGAACTCTACACAAGAGCCCTATATTCAGATGTATTGGGGAGTGGTGAGATTGTTGGGCGTTTACCTTGGGATTTTAACAGTAACTCAGATCGGTTTTGGGTCGATGAAAGTGGAACCCAACTTATTATAATGCAAAATAACAGCACCTTGTTTTATTTTCAAATTGAAGAACCTTATGCAGCATTAGCAAAAAGAAATACAAATACATTTTCAAAGTCCTTATATTCTCAAGCCTTTGTTCCCATTAATGACAGCACCTTAGATTTTGAAGTATTGTGGGTTCCTGTTTCTGAGTCGAACGATTCGGTGCTAAGCTCAAAAGTTTTAAGTAAACCTTTGTTATGGTTTGGTTATTCCGGTCAAATTACAGAAAGTTTTGTATATAGGCTCAGTACGAATCAACTTACCGGCGCATTGTACTTTGAACAATTAGATATACCTACTATGGCAGGAAACCCCTCTTTGTCACCTGATAAAAAAACACTTGCATTTACAGCAGTAAAAGCTGATGCCGCAGTGAATGAAGATATGAGTCACGATAGGTATTTATATGTATATGACTTACAAACATGGACTCAACAGCATGTTTTTGTAGAAGAAAATGTAGTTTCTTTTGAATGGAAAACCAGTTCGTCTTTGTTTGTAGGCGGAAGTCAAACGGTGAGACAATGGGATTTCTTGTCTAAGACATCAATAGTTCTCTTTTTATCATCAGTTTCTCGTTTTGCATGGGATGAAAGTGGTACAAAAATTCTTGCCTCAAATAATGCCGGAACGTTTGAATATAAACCGGTAACACATACATGGAAAGTAAGTGATATATCTATAAATAGAGATCATTCACAAATGAATGCTTACTGGCGTATTTCTAGTGAAGATGGAAGAGGTGGGCGTTTTAAGAATATTCTTTATGTGAGAGCTTTACAAGGTGAAAGCCAAAATAAACCGCTTTTTTCTAGTGTGCTTATTGACTTTTCTCAACGCCCGACAGTTTCTTTTGCATTCGATGCATTAGATAATAAAGATGGATTAATTGATGTTTTGGATATTCTTTCAGAGTATGGTTTAACCGGCAGTTTTTTTGTTAATGGTGAGTTTATGAAGCGATTCCCAGGATCTGTGTTAACCATTGTTGAAGAAGGACATGAAGTAGCCCCTATGTTTTATACAGCAATAGATTTACTTTCAGATTCTTTTTCTATAGATGAAAGTTATATTAGAAGGGGCTTGGCAAACAACGAAGATGAATATTTTTCCCTTACCGGTGAGGATATGGAGTTGTTTTGGCATCCACCGTACTACAGAAGTTCTGCACTTATTGAGCAAGCGGGTAAAAATGCAGGTTATACAATGCTAGAAAATGTTGTGTTTATTAATGACACAATGACATTAGAGGCTGCGGCTGAGAAGGGGTATTCATATACATCTTCTACTCAATTAATAGAAAATCTTATTCCTTGGCTTTATGATGGAGCAATAATTCCTATTTCTATTGGAGTTAGCGATGGTAAAAGGAATGATTATGTTTATGAAAAAATGGATATACTTATAAATGCTATATATGAAGCAGGTTATGCAATAGAACCTGTTTCAAAGGTTATATATTAAGCGGGAAACATAGACATAGGTGTTATGTTTTATCATTTTTAGAAGATTTGTTAATTACAATGGTTTGTTGCAAGAGATACAAGTAATTAAATAAGGTTATTATGGAACAGGACAAAAAAGAAAATACTAATGCAAAGGGTTTTGATGTAAGTAAAGATGCATTAGTAATAAAAAAAATAATCACACCACTTAGAATGGGTATCGATGTTGGATCAACAACGGTAAAAGTTGTTGTACTTGATGAAAATGGTGGTACTATTTTTAGTCAATATGAACGACATAGAGCAGATATTAGAAATACTATTATGACTGTTGTTGCAACTTCTTTAGACGCTGTTGAAAAATACAGTAAAGATGGTTCAAAACAGCCACTTAGTATAAAGGTAACCGGTTCAGGTGGTATGGCTGTTTCTCATTGGCTTTCTATTCCGTTTGTGCAAGAAGTTGTTGCTTCTACAACAGCGGTACGAAAAATTATTCCCCAAACTGATGTTGTTATTGAGCTTGGTGGAGAAGATGCAAAAATAATCTATTTTGATGGTGGTATGGAACAGCGCATGAACGGAACATGTGCAGGTGGTACCGGTGCATTTATTGACCAAATGGCAGCGCTGCTAGAAACCGACGCAACAGGATTAAATGAGCTTGCAAAGGGAGCAAATACTATTTATCCAATAGCTGCACGCTGTGGTGTTTTTGCAAAAACTGATGTTCAACCTCTTATTAATGAAGGGGCTAGAAGAGAAGATATTGCCGCAAGTATTTTTCAAGCTGTAGTAAGCCAAACTATTTCGGGGCTTGCGTGTGGAAAGCCTATTCGTGGGAATGTTGCCTTTTTAGGCGGGCCTTTACACTTTTTAGATCAACTTAGACACCGTTTTATTGTAACACTTAACTTAGAAGGGGATGCAATAATTGTACCTGAAGGATCACAATTCTTTGTTGCAACAGGCTCAGCTCTTTCTGCAGAAACAAGTTTTACCTGTCTTCACTCTGTTGAAGATGTTCATTTCCCAACGGTTGCAGAACTTCGAGAATCGTTAAAAACGCTTGAAGATGCCGATATGAAAGAAATACAAAGGCTCGACCCTTTGTTTAATGACCAAAAAGAACTCGATGAGTTTCATAAACGCCATGGAAAAGAAAAGGCAGCCACTGCAGAACTTAAAGATGCAAAAGGCCCTGTTTACTTAGGTCTTGATTCAGGTTCTACTACCACAAAGGCAATTCTTATAAACGATAAGGGTGAAATTTTATGGCGCTTTTACGATGTAAATGCAGGTAATCCTGTAGACCTTGCCGTTAAAGTTTTAAAAGACTTATATAAAATACTTCCAAAAGATGCATACATTGCGCGAGCTGTTTCTACAGGATACGGTGAAGCCTTATTCCAAGCAGCGCTTGGAGTGGACTCAGGTGAAGTTGAAACAATTTCACATTATAGAGCTGCAGACTTTTTTGTTCCCGGTGTTGAGTTTTTGCTTGATATTGGTGGCCAAGACATGAAAAGCCTTATGATTAAAGATGGGGCTATTGAATCTATTCAATTAAATGAAGCATGTTCTGCAGGATGCGGAAGTTTCTTAGATAACTTTGCCCGTTCTTTGGGGATGGATGTTAGAGAGTTTAGCAAAAAGGCTTTATTGGCAAAAAATCCTGTAGACCTTGGAAGCCGCTGTACGGTATTTATGAATAGTCGTGTTAAACAAGCTCAAAAAGAAGGGGCTACGGTTCCTGATATTTCTGCAGGACTTTCATATTCAGTTATTAAAAATGCGCTTTTTAAAGTAATTAAGCTTCGAAAAACAAGCGATATAGGTACAAAAGTTGTTGTGCAAGGTGGTACGTTTAATAACGATGCCGTATTACGTGCCTTTGAGCAAGTTGCAGGTATTAAAGTTT
>CAYJJW010000002.1:0-38611 GCA_964370555.1 uncultured Treponemataceae bacterium
CCTCTCCGTTTGTGGCTCTATCTAATGCCCCAATAATGTTTAATAGTGTTGTCTTTCCAGATCCTGAGGGGCCAATAAGAGAGGCAACAAGGCCTTTTTCTAATTCTATTGATATATCGGTGAGAGCTTCAAATGTGACAGCTCCCTCTCCGTAAATCTTTTTAATTCCTTTTGTTTCTATAAACATAGCGTTTCCTCATAAAAAATATTAGAATGATGCTTTAATGGTTATCATAACACTTGTATTTGGTATACCTTTTTGTAGTGGTGAAAACTCTGCATTTTCTTTTCCAAAATAAAAACCAGCTCCTGCATCTAACAATAATCCGTCTGTAAGACTGTAATTAAAACTGGGAATAAGTGTTGCACTTGCATCAACAAGACTCACCAGTCCATCAACAGAAAAGCTCATAAACTCGTCAACAGAAAAAACTAAAGAAGTGTAGGAATACCACATCGCCTTAAAAAAATAATCTCCATAACTTGTTTTTTGAACTTCTTCAAGACTTGCAGCACCAGCACTATTGTAATAAAAAGATTTATTTATTAATAAGGACGAATAAGCTATAGGAAAGCTATAATCAAAAGTAATGTTTGCTTCGTGACTAGTAGAAAATTTTTCTTCTTCAATAAAAATATTATTAGCATGAAACGAATACGATCCTGTTATTGTTACAAAGGCATCAAGCTTAACAAAAGCTCCTATAACATTATTGTTACTTCCTTTATGTTGATATGCGATTCCACCTTCAAATCCACTTGTCCCAAACACAATTTCGCTTCCAGATAAAACATCGTCCCAAGAGTCGTTACCCCCAACAAATGATTGAAATTTTCCATATGAACCCATAGGAACAGTTAAGGAGAGTAAGTTTATTGCAGGCTTTGTTTGTGTTGGATCTAAAAGCGAAAAGCTTTTATGCCACTCTAATGTATTAAAAAGAGAAGGGCTGCCAAAACTCAAATAATCCCTTCCCAACGTAAAAGAAGTTGAACCAAAGTTTGCTTTAATAAAAAGGCGCGCAATATCAAAGTCAACGGTAGCATTCTTTTCTAGTTGAGTATTGCTTAGCCCATAATACTTTGTTAAACGCAGGTCAGAATACAATCGCCAAAAATCGCCATTCTTATGCTGGAATAATACTTTTAATAAGGATGCATTGTCAAAATCAAAATCTTCATTGCCTGCTATTATATAAGTAGCATTTTCAAAACTACCATTTAATCTCGTTTGAGAATGTAACCCAATTTGACAGAGGAATATAATACAAAACACAAAGACGATATTTTTTTTCATGTATCAACCTTTAGCGTTCCAAATAAGCTCGAGTAAAAATATCTTTATCAATAGAAACGTCTATCTCAATATCTGTGTAACGTACAATTGTTTTAGAATTCTTTTTTCTCAAATCTATTACTTCTAAGGTCATTGGCATAGAAAGACTTCCAACATCCTCATAGTCTTTCATAATAAACTCTTTTATTGCTCTGTCTTCGCTCCGTCCCGTTGCAAACATAACTGACTTCAAAACATTAAAAGTTTCTTTTTCTACATATAGATCTTGTCTAACGTACGTGGCTTTATTTTCGTCTTTTGCCCTAATGGTTAAAACATGTACCTCTTTCCCCTCAAAAAAATCGCTTCCTAATTTTTCAGGCGTATACTCTTCTTCAAATGATCCTTGGTCAGCCACATCATCATACGAAATATCACTTCCCATCATGCTATCTCTTAGAAGGTGCCCAGACAATTTTAATACATCTCCTGCATCTGGTATATAAATCCACATATCCGAATCTAGTTTTAAATATCTTGTTCCAGCGTCTTGTGCATTTGTATACTCCATGAACGAGGCATCGATAGAATCATCTAAAAAACCAAAGAATGTTTTTGTTAATATTCTGCCGCGTGAATTAATTTCCATGTTTGCATTAAACTTCATAGTAGAAAAATCGCGCCCACTCATATTAACTTCATCAAAAATACTTTGTGCAGATTGTGAAAAAGCGGAAGAAATCAGCACTGCACATATTAGAAAAAAGATTATTTTTATTTTCATGCCTTTAAGTGTATCGTAGTTTTTTTGAATGCGCAAGTAGGTTTTACGCATAATAAGAAAAAAACAAACAATTGTTTTATTTTGCTTTTTTGCCAATTTTTAACTAGTCAAAACTCTAAAACAATGTTATTATATTCAAAACGGTATCTTGTGCCGATAATGAGATATTATGGAACAGAATGAAGTTGTTGATTTAGGTAAAAAAATATTTTTTCTCAACCCTCCCTATGATTTTACAAAAATTATTATTCCTGTATTATCAGATTTAGAGTACGAAATATATGTGTTATCTACCTACAAATTTGCAAAAGAAATTCTTCGAAATAATCCAGGGTCTATTTGTTTTGTCTGTATTGATGGCGAAATGCCTATAGGAAATTGGTATAACTTTATAGTATCATTTTCATCTGACCCTGACTTATCATCTATTTTCCTTGGTGTGATGTCTGCGTATGCAGGAGCAAGCGATAAAAACCACTTTTTGTTGAATGCTTCTATTCCAGCCGGTTTTATTTCGCTTGTAAGTAAAAAAGATGAACTTATTGCAAAGATTGAAGGCATTTTACGAATTAATAATGCGAAGGGCGTACGAAAATACGTTCGAGTTGACTGCGAAACAGACAAACTGATTTCTGCTCAGTATAAAGTGGAAAATTCAATGTTTCCTTTCAAAATTGAAGATATTAGTTCTGCAGGATTATTATGCGCAACTTCAATAACTGTTGGTTCATACTTTTCACAAAATATGCTTTTAAAAGATTTTCTCCTTGTATTGAGAACACAAAAAATTAAATGTAACGTTGTAATACTAAAAACTTTTGAAAAAAATGGAAAGTGCTATCTTGTCTTGTTGTTTACAAAAGGTTTACCCTTTGCAGCAAAAGCTGCTATCCAAGCCTATATTAGATTCTTTTTGCAAAACTCTTTAGATACAAATCTTGCTACTGCAAAACCAGACGATACAGATTATTCTAAACTACACGATGCAGCCATTGCAGCAGAAGTGGAAGATGCTTTCCTCATTTCTGTTGATGAAGAAGAAATACTTTATGCAGATGATGTAGAAGAAGTAACCTATGCTGACGAATTTGAAAACCAAGAATTGTCTTCTCCTTTTTTCTCTAATGAAGATGAAAATCAATTTTTAGATCAAATGAAATACTTAGACGATGTTGATGGAGACATACAACTAATCGACGACACTGAGTAAATCTCGTACCACTTCTCCCGCTATTAATAATCCTGCCACGGAAGGAACAAAAGAGATACTTGCTGGTGGATTTGACTTAATAGGCTCTTCTTTTGAATACAATACTTTTACTTTTTTTATGCCTCTGTTTTTTAACTCTCTTCTCATTACTCGCGCTAAAGGGCAAACGCTCGTCTTTTCAATTTCTGTAATTTCAAATAAAGAAGCATTCATCTTGTTTCCTGTTCCCATACTTGAAAGAATTGGAACATTAAAAGCTTTAGCTTTTTCAATAAGTATTAGTTTTGCACTTACAGTATCTATTGCATCAATGATGTAATCGCATGTAGAAAGTTCTTCGTCTAGGATGCTCGAATTTTCTGCATTATAAAAAATAGGAAAGTCCTTTACTTCTATAGCAGGATTTATGTCCAGTATTCTTTTCTTTGCACACTCTGTTTTTAATAGTCCTATAGTAGAATGTAATGCAAATAGCTGCCTGTTTAAATTGCTTTTAACAATTTTATCATTGTCAATTAAAATTACATTAGCAATGCCGGCTCTCACCAAGGCTTCCACAGCAAATGAACCTACCCCTCCTAACCCAAAAACTGCCACTCGTTTTTTTTGAAGATTTTCAACAGAAGGTTTTCCAATAAGTTTTTCTGTTCGACTATGTTGTGTTTCGTTATCGTTTGTTTCCAAACTATCCAGTTTTGTGTTTTCCTTTTTCATAAATATTTTCCTTTTTTTTTCACTTTTTTTATCATGCTTGTGGATAACTTGTGAAAAACTTCTGCTTATTTCTTAATAAGTAATCAACGGTAAAAAAATAATCATATTTTATACAAATTTGTTCTTGTTATATATTGACAGTTTTTTTCTTTTCCTGTATAACAAAATCCCTAAAAAGTTTTTTCTCGCAAAAACTCTTAATTTAAGTGATTATAGAGATAAAAACACTAAAAATCACTGAAAAATCATACAAAAACAGACAATTTTATGAAATTTAACATTTTTTTCGGGTTTTAGAGAGTTCTTTTTTTACAATCAAAAACTCATAGTAATACATAAAATAAAAACGACATATATAAATGTAATTTTCTATAAACATAAGTATAGCAAAAAAACATAAATAGCGCCACTACAAGAAAATACAAGAATTCTTCCTTGTGGATAACTTGTGCAAAAAAAAGAAAAAACTTTAGGGAAAGAGTGTAACCTTTTTTTACCTTTTGTGTTATACTGTTGTAATGTCAACATATATTGTTCATTCTGGAACACCAATGCCTTATGGATCAAGCATAAAAAAAGATGGTGTCAATTTTAGTTTATTTTCTCGTAACGGAACAGCCGTTAGTATTGCTCTTTTTGAAAATGAAAATGATATGGACCCAAGCTTTTTGTATAACCTTGATCCTGTCATAAATCGAACGGGAGATGTTTGGCATGTGTTTATTGAAGGAGCAAAAACAGGCTCCCTTTACCTGTATTCGGTAGACGGGCCTTTTAATCCGGAAAAAGGTCATCGTTTTAATAAGAAAGAATATCTTCTTGATCCGTATGCAAAAGCACTTACTAACACATCAATTTTTAAATACATTAATCAAAATAAAACAAGCAAAAAACAAAATACTCAAAAAATCGAAGCTATGCCAAAGTGTGTAGTTGTAGATGATGAAGACTTTGATTGGCAAGGTGATAAGCCCCTAAATTATCCTTTGCGAAAAAGTATTCTATACGAAGCTCATTTAAAAGGCTTTACAAAAAGCGAATCTTCAGGTGTAAAAAATAAAGGAACGTATAAAGGCCTAATTGAAAAAATTCCGTACTTTAAAGATTTGGGAATTACCAGTATAGAATTACTTCCTCTTCAAGAATTTGATGAATTCGAAAATTCAAACATAAACCCTAAAACAGGAAAGATGCTTACAAATTACTGGGGCTATAGCACAATGTCTTTTTTTGCTCCCAAAGCCTCTTATGCCATAGATACAAGTGCGGGGCAGTGTGTAAATGAGTTCAAAGAAATGGTTCGCGAAATGCATAAAAACGGACTAGAAGTTATTCTTGATATCGTTTTTAATCATACTGCAGAAGGAAATGAAAAGGGCCCTTCAATAAGTTTCCGAGGGCTTGATAATTCAATTTATTATATTTTGGAAGACAATGATAAAAGCTACTATAAAAATTACTCTGGATGTGGAAATACCTTAAATTGTAATCATCCTGTTGTAAGAACATTTATTATGGATTGTTTAAAATATTGGGTGTGTGAAATGCATGTTGATGGGTTTCGCTTTGATTTAGGCTCAATTCTTGGAAGAGATCAAGATGGAACTCTTATGGAAAATCCTCCTATGCTTGAGAGAATTGCCGAAGAACCAATTTTACGAAATACAAAAATTATTGCAGAGGCATGGGACGCCGGTGGAGCATATCAGGTTGGATGGTTTCCTGGAGGACGATGGGCAGAATGGAACGATCGTTTTCGTGATGATATACGAAGATTTTGGAGAGGGGATAAGGGCTGTGTAAATGGAGCTGCCACTCGATTATCAGGAAGTTCCGATTTATATTTACGAGACGGAAGAAAACCTTTTCATTCAATAAATTTTTTAACAAGTCATGATGGATTTACCCTCAATGATTTAGTGAGTTATAATAAAAAACATAACCGAGAAAATGGAGAAGATAACAGGGATGGATCAGATAATAACCTTAGTTTTAACTATGGTTACGAAGGTCCAACTTCTAATATTTCCATAGAAAAAATGCGAATGCAACAAATTAAAAACTTTCTTTTAACATTGTTCTTATCGCAAGGAACTCCGATGCTTTTAGCTGGAGATGAATTTCGCAATTCACAAGCAGGAAATAATAATTCATATTGCCAAGATAATGAAACTGCATGGATAGATTGGTCTTTAAAAGAAAAATACTCAGAAATTTTTCTTTTTACCCGAAAAGCAATAGCCTTTCGTCTTCATCATCCGGCATTTTGCAGACCAGAGTTTTTCTTAGGGCAAGATTTATCATATAATAGCCTTTTAGATATTACATGGTTTGATGAAAGCGGAAACATCTTCGATTGGACAAAAGAAAACAAAATTTTAGCCTGTCGCATGGATGGCAGTAAAGCAGATATATTTAGTGATCGTGATGACAATGATTTTTACCTTATGTTGAATCCTACTTCTGAAAACATACTTGTTACAGTTTCTGAGTCTTCATCAGGAACAAAATGGTATCGTGCTATAGATACTTCTGTTCCTGCTCCCGGAGATTTTCTTTCTCCCGGAGAAGAAAAAATAATTGAATCCTCTTCAAAATATTTGTTAACAGCACACAGTATGGTTGTTTTGTTAAGTAAATAAAGCTTGTTTTAATATTAAAAATAGTGTATAGTGAAGCTAGTTTCCATAGGAGGAAGTATGACTTTTGATTCGAATTCTTTTAAAGAACGCCTAAAAGCGCGATTAAAGCGACAGTACGGAAAAGAAATCCAGTCTGCTACAATTCGCCAAATATATGACGCAAGTGCAGCATCAATCCAAGAAATGACAATGGATAATTGGATGAAAACAAAGAATGCTCATGAAAAAAAAGGTGTTCGCTCTGTATATTATTTTTCTGCGGAATTTTTAATGGGCCGTGCTCTTGGAAACAACCTTATAAATACAATGTTAAAAGAGGGCGTAATGTCAGCTTTACAGGAATTAGGTATTGATTATAATGCAATAGAAGATCATGAACCTGATGCTGCTCTCGGAAACGGTGGGTTAGGAAGACTTGCCGCATGTTTTTTAGATTCACTTTCAACACTAAATTATCCTGCCTTTGGGTATGGGATTCGTTATGAATATGGTATGTTTGAACAGCATATTGAAAACGGGTTCCAAATTGAATATCCAGATAACTGGCTTCGCCATAGAGATCCATGGCAAATCAAAAGAAGTGATTTATCGGTAGAAGTTCAATTTGGAGGACACGTTACTGTACAAAAAAGTCCAGCGGGAGAAAATATTTTTTCTGTTGTTGATGGAGAAATAGTAACGGCAATTCCGTATGACACCCCAATAATCGGGTACGATACAACCACAATTAATACTCTTCGCTTATGGAGAGCTACGTCTCCAAATGGATTTGATTTACAACTTTTCAATGATATGCATTACAATCGTTCTGTAGAAAGAAAAAATTCTGCAGAAAATATCTCAAGGGTGCTTTATCCAAATGACTCCGGCGCATCGGGAAAAACACTGCGTTTAAAGCAACAATATTTTTTCTGTTCTGCAAGTTTACAAGATTTAGTGCGAAAATATGTTTCTACCTACGGAGATGATTTTAGCGATTTTTCAAAATATCATGCTATTCAATTAAATGATACACATCCGGTTGTTGCTATTCCTGAATTAATGAGAATTTTTTTGGATGATTATGCAATCGGATGGGACAAGGCTTGGGAAATTGTATCAAAAACATTTGCCTATACAAATCATACTATTTTAGCTGAAGCCCTAGAAAAATGGCCTATTGATATCTTCCAAGCGTTATTACCTCGAATCTATCAAATAGTGGAAGAAATTAATCGTCGCTTTAACTTAACCCTTGTTGAAAAATTTCCTAATGACTATATAAGACATAATCAAATGAGTATAATATCAAATGGCATGATTCATATGGCGTGGCTTGCTATACATGCTTGTTTTAGTGTTAATGGTGTTGCTGCTTTACACAGTCAAATTCTTATTGAAAGCGAATTAAAAAATTGGGCTGAACTTTATCCTACTAAATTTAATAATAAAACAAATGGTGTAACACAAAGAAGGTGGCTTTTAAGTGCAAACCCACGCTTGGCAGATTTTATTACAGCAAGAATAGGAAATGGATGGCAAAAAGATTTTGCACTTCTAAAAGGTTTAGAAAAATATGCTGATGATGAGGCTTCTTTAAATGAGCTTCTTGATATCAAGCTAAAAAACAAAAAAGATTTTGCAAAATGGTTGATGGAAACGCAAAACGATTTTATAGATCCGGACTCAATTTTTGATACTCAAATAAAACGATTGCATGAATACAAACGGCAACTTTTAAATGTTTTACACATTATTTATTTATATAATAAATTAATTGAGGATCCTTCATACAACCCTCCGGCAAGAACATTCCTTTTTGGAGCAAAGGCTGCATCAGGATATCGAAGGGCAAAGTCAATTATCAAGTTAATTACTTCAATTGCCGATAAAATAAATACAGATCCTCGTGTTCGTGGAAAGCTACGTGTTATTTTTGTTCATAATTACAGAGTAACGGCCGCAGAAAAACTTTTCCCGGCTTCAGATGTTTCAGAACAAATATCAACAGCAGGAAAAGAAGCTTCAGGAACAGGAAACATGAAGTTTATGATAAACGGAGCACTAACCCTTGGAACCCTTGATGGTGCAAACATAGAAATTGTTGAAGAGGCTGGAGAAGAAAATGCTTTTATTTTTGGATTAACTTCTCAAGAGATATCAAAAATTGAACAAGAGCATAGTTATAATCCACAAAAATATATTCAAGAGAACGCAGGGTTGGCAAAAGCTCTTAGCCAGTTAATTGATGGAACCTTTGATTCTACAGGATCTTTGTTCAGAGAATTGTATGATTCATTGGTGTATGGAGTAGAAGGACAAAGACCTGATACATACTATGTTTTGGCTGACTTTGCAGGATACTGTGAAGCACAAGAAAAGGTTGCAGAAGCTTATATTGATCGTTTAGGATGGGCTAAAAAAACGCTTCTTAATATTGCGAGATCAGGGAAGTTCTCTTCTGATAGAACAATAGAAGATTATGTTTCCGATATTTGGAAACTAAAAAAAATAGACGTATAAAAATAATTGTAGGAGTCTTAAATGAAAAATAGCGGTTTATTAAGTTTAGATTTAGTTAAAGAAGACTTAACACCACAAGAAAGAATAAAACTTCCTTTCTTTATCTTAATGTCATTAATAATGGCAGGTATCTTTGTATTTATAGCAATAGCATTGATTTTTGTAGATAGTCCTATTGGCGCTGCGTTAATGGGATCTGGGTTTGTTTTCTTTGTTCTCGCTTATAGAAAATTCAAAGTAGGAAAAATAAAATCAGGAACATCTGTTTCTACCATAGCGCTGTTAATTGCAGAATCAATAGTAGTTTTTTTCCTTTTATTTGGGCCGAACCCATATGGGTTTTATAGAATTTTAGCTTTTACCTTATTTCTTTTTGTAGGGAAATTTTTACTTACATCTTCATTAAAAGAACTATTAACTTTTGCTATTTGGTCTGTAGGGATGTTTATAGCAAAAGCTGTTATTTCCTATGACGAAATGCCAGCAGATCAAATGGATGTTTTTATTGCCTGTATAGGTATTAGTATTGTGTGTATTGTTGGAACTATGATTGTGTTAGCATCTCTCTATAACATGATGAATTCTCTTACTGCTTATGCTGATAGAGAAAAATTAAGGGTTGAAAATGCTTTACATAAAATTACTAATGTATTAAATAACAGTAAACAAGGTTTAGAAGTTGGAACTGTTTTATCTGAAAAAGCAACCGGTGCAACGCTAGACTTACAAAAAATGGCTTCTGTTTTTTCAACTCTTAAGATGTCTTCCGCAGAATTAACAACCAGCATTGCAACAATGGCTGATCTTTCTACAACCATGGAAGAAAGTTCTTCTGTAATGCAAGAAGGAACACGGGCTCAAAATGCTTCAATTACGGAAAGTTCTGTTGCTCTTACTGAGATTTCTACAAACCTTTCAAGCGTAAATGAAATAGCAACACAAAGAAGTCAAAATATGAAATATTTATTAGACTCTTTAAAAGCTCAAAAAAACCTTATTCAAAGTGCTCTTAATGAAGTGCAAAAAGTAAAAGAGTCTTCTTCAAGTATTGGTGATTTTATTCACACTGTAGAAGATATTGCAAATCAAACAGGTCTTTTAGCAATGAACGCTTCAATTGAAGCAGCACATGCCGGAACTGCTGGAAAAGGATTTGCGGTAATTGCTCAAGAAATTAGAAAACTTTCTGAGGAAACTGCTAAAAATGCAGCATATATTGGAGATGTGCTCAAAGGAAATGAACTTACTGTTGAAAGTGCTGCAAATGCTGTTATTTCATTTGCTACACAATCAGAAAAGAGTTCAGAAGAATTGCAAAGCACTATTGAAGCATTAGATGGTATTCTTATGGGAATTTCTGAAATGGATATAGGTACACGAGGCGTTATGAACTCAATGCAAACAATAGTTGAGTCTTCAAGGCAAAATGGTAACATGGTAGATGATGTTTCAGGAAAAATTGGACAACAAAAAGAAATCATGGAAACTTTATCTGGATTTGCTAAAACATTACAAAGTGAAGTTGTTTCTGCTAATACACAAATAACAAGTGTACAAGGAACATTGGAAAGTATCCGATCTACATCTGAAGAAAATGTTAAGGTATCAAGTTCTGTAAGTCAAGCTCTACAGGATATTGATATATAAGAACTTTTAATAAAAAATATAAAGCCCATTTTTGTTTTCAAAAATGGGCTTTTTTTATCGTTATTTGTTTAATAGCTGTTTTACTAAGGCAGAAACTTCTTTTTTTCCACCCTGGCACAAGGCCGAGGCAAAGGGCCTTCCAATCATTGCTTCATTAACGCCGTATGCACTAGCAAGTAATATATCCTGGTGTGTGCGTATCCCGCCATCAATCCATAATTCTCCGCAATGTTTTTTGATTTCTTTGCCATAGTTTGCTAAAAACTCTGCAGTGCTGCCAATTCTATTTTCTACCCTTCCTCCGTGGTTAGATATTATTACAATATCAGGTCTAACTTCTTTTATTAGTTCTATTTCATCAGGGTTGAAAATTCCTTTTATGGAAAAAGGAACTTGTAGATGATTTTTTATTTCTTTAAGTTGTTGTGCTGTTTTTTTTTCAAGATTAACAAGGTTTCGCATTGTTAAAATATTATAAGAGTCAATATCAATTCCAACGCTTTCTTCTATGCCACACACCCACTCTAATCGTTCAAATATGCGAGAATTAGGGTAGGGCTTAATAAAAACTGCAGCTTTTGTATTTGGGCTTGTTTTTTGCTTTTCTTTAACGGCTAAAATTCCTGACTGAAGTTTTATATCTGGACATCCATCACCAATGCTTAGCCCCGCTTCGGTAGAACCTACTGCATCTATAATGTCAAAATAAAAAGACTCTTCTGTTTCATATCCAATGTTTTCTATTGCTCCTGTCATTGGGCCAAGGCGAACTTTGCATGTTTTTGAATTTTCGAGGTGTTCATTCGGAAAGGGTAGTGTTTTCCATCCTGAAAAATTTAACGTAAAGTTTACATTATTTGAAAACCCTCCCATTCCAGGGAGCTCGCCAACACACCCTTCGCCATTACAAATATCACAAAAATGGCATTTTGAACTATGTTTATTCATACTTTAATCATCGGTGTATTACATTTTGTCTTTAGATATTATTCTCCGAAGCATGTTCCTGCTGCTTTTCCTGCCAATAAAACACCGTCGTCAAGGGGGACTTTTTTTATTTTTCCAGCAACATCTTCAAGAGGAACGCTATTCATAGCACCATTTTTCATTACTACCATGCGTCCAAAATCACCTCTTGCAAGCATATGTGCCGCTTCAACGCCAAACTGAGAAGCTAACACTCTGTCATACGCTGCGGGAGTACCACCTCTTTGGGTGTATCCTAAAACGGTTACTCGTGGTTCAATTTTAGTTGCTTTTTCAAGTTCTTTAGCAACTCTGTAACCTATTGAGTGTCCCATTGCTTTTCTAGATTGCTTAAATTCTTTTTTTTCCATTCGGGCTTCAGCTTTGCTTAGGGCTCCCTCGGCAACAACAACAATAGAAAAGTTTTTACCTTGTTCTTTGCGTTTTTTTAAATGTCGTGCAATAGCATCAATGTCGTAAGGTATTTCAGGAATAAGAATAACATCTCCTCCCCCGGCAACACCTGCATATAAACCAAGCCATCCTGCTTTATGCCCCATTACTTCAATTATCATTACTCTGTTGTGACTATGTGCCGTTGAGTGTAATCTGTCAATTGCTTCGGTTGCAACGCCAACAGCGGTATGAAAGCCAAATGTTACATCTGTTTCTTCCAAATCGTTGTCTATTGTTTTAGGTAAACCAATTACATTTAAGCCTTCTTCTTGTAAAAGTTTACCAGTTGTATTGGTTCCGTTTCCACCCAGTACAATTAGGGCATCCAGTTCCATGTCTTTGTAATTTTTTTTAATGCTTTCTACAGCCGTTAATCCGGTGATTGGATTTGTATCTTTATTTTTAAAAGGTTTTTCACGTGAAGTACCTAAAATGGTTCCACCAACAGTCAAAATACCGGAAAAATCCTCAGAATGCAATTCATTACACTTGCCTTCGATGAGACCTTTGAATCCATCTTGAATACCAATAACTCTCATTCCGTATTCATCAATTGCAGTTCTTGCAACACCTCTTATTGCTGCATTTAATCCAGGGGCATCTCCGCCAGAGGTTAAAATACCAAATTTCTTTACTACAGAGTCTTTCATAACGTACCTCTTATGTATTTGACATATTTAAAAGTATATCACTTTCCCCCCTTCCACGCAAGTTCTTTTTATGATATTATAGTTTGATTATGAAACATATACATTTTGCTTTTTTATTATTAATGCTAGTAGTAGTTCTTTGTCCTGTCTTTTCGCAAAGGCTTTCACCTCAAACACCAGCGCAAGCTACTTCTTTTTCACAAAGCCTTATTGGAAATGAGGGTGGATTATATAAGGTAACAGAATCAAAAACACTTTTGCCATTATGGCAAGAAGGCGCAGTTGATAAAATTATGTATGCCGATGGTTGGTATTTTTTAACAACAAAGGGTGTCATTTTTAGTAAAGATTTAAAGCAGTTTGAACCGAGAAACAATGGGCTTCCGTTTAGCACTATTAAAGAATATAATGGAAAAAATACCTCTTTTGTGCAACAAGTGCACCCTTTAAAAGACTTGGAATTTCTTCCGGGCGATTCAAGAACTTTAATTACTACTACGAAAGAAGAAGTTTTTATTAGCCGAAATGCAGGGATAAGTTGGCAGTCTCTTGGCTTTAGCGCAAGAACTACAGGTGCTAAGGCTGTTGCCGTAGCTATGCTTCCAACGGCAAATGGAACAGAAATATTAACAGCTTTTTTATCGCACCCTATTTATGGTGTAGCATATCTGCATCCTGATAGTCCAAATCCTACATGGATAGATATTCCTGACGGATTTGATATGATGCCTACATTAGAAAATCCCGATGAAGTTGCTGATATTCTAGCCGTACATGAAAAGGATTCTACAGGAGAAATAAAGACTTCTGTATACTTCACACAAAGCTTTTTACCTCGATTGTATAAACTTGTGTGGGTTGAAAAAAAAGTTGAGTTAATTGCTAGTCAAGATAAGCCATCAAACACATGGGATAGTCTTGTGTCATTAGGAACAGATTTAGCTTTTGTAAGTATAGATGGCATAAGATATTTTTCTACAAAAACACAGAGTTTTGTAAGTAAAATAAATATTAGTAATTCTATTGAATCTCTTTTACAATCAATGGATGTAGCTCCTCGTTCGGGATGGTTTTCTCCTTCTATTACCGGTATTAATACCCCTTTTGGATTAAGCGAACTTTGGTTAACACGTACAAACAGTCTAGAAGGAGAATATACTTCAATAGCAGCAGATAAACGAAGTATTTATGTTCCTTCTGGACAAGTTACGGATCAAGCAGGTATTGATAAGTTTGTATCCATTGTTGAGACAAATAATCTAAACAGTATAGTTATTGACATGAAAGATGATAAAGGTCTTTTACGATACCAAACAAAAGACCCCTTGGTTTTGGAAAAAGCAACAATAAGTAGGTATGCTTTAAATGCAGAATCTTTTATTAAATCATTTAAAGAAAAAAACATTTATTTAATAGCACGTATTGTTGTATTTAAGGATGCAAATCTCTATAAATATAATCAAAGAGAATATGCTGTATGGGATAATACTACAAATTATTCTTGGCTGGGAGAAAGGGAGCATCTAGAAGATGGCAGTTCTACGTATTATGACGAACACTGGGTTGACCCTTATTCACATGAAGTTTGGGAGTATAATGTAGCGATTGCCAAGGAGCTCATAGCCCTTGGTTTTGATGAAATTCAATTTGACTATATTCGCTTTCCCACCGATGGACTTAATTTATATGATGCTCATTTTAGATGGCAAGATGAAGGAATGGATAAAGAAAGTGCACTTGTATCATTTTTGTCATATGCTAGAGAAAATATTGATGTTCCAATAGGGATAGATATCTACGGTGTAAATGGTTGGTATCGTAGTGGATCAAGAACAGGACAGGATGTTGAACTTATAGCTCCCTATGTTGATGTTATTAGCCCAATGTCTTATCCAAGTCATTTTGAATCAATTTTCTTGGCATACACACCAATTATTGAGCGCCCTTATCGTATTTACTTCTATGGAACGTATAGAAACGCTGTTATTGCTCGCAACCAAGTAATAATTCGTCCTTGGCTGCAATCATTCTTTTTAAGCCATAATTCTTTTGATGAGCAATATTACAGTAGTAATTACGTGCAGAGACAAGTTTTTGGTGTTAGAGACTCAACAGACTCAGGGTATATGTATTGGAACAATGTAGGGCGCTATGATGAAGTGCGGCCTCATATTGGGACTGCAGAAGAAAACATGCCATATCCTTGGGAAAAAGCAGAGCGCGATACCATTGAATCTATTCCTGTTTTTTCGGGACAATAAACACAGGAGATTTTTATGATTTCTTTATTTAACGCATCGGTATATGATTGGGGCTTACAGGTTATTCATGCAATTCAAACATTAGAAAGTAGTTTTTTTACGTATTTAATGCTTTTTGTAAGTTTTCTTTCTGATACGCTTACTTATTTAATTTTTTTACCCATTTTGTTTTGGTGTTTAGATGAAAAAAAGGCTTTTAAAGTTTCTCTCTTTGTTCTTTTTTCTGCATCAATTAATACTAGTATTAAAGACTTTTTACAAGTGCCTAGACCATATATTGTAGACCCATCTGTTGCAATTGATACTCATTCGGGGTTCTCAACACCTTCAGGACACTCTCAAAATTCAGCAGCATTTTGGCCATACGCAGTCTTTCTGTTCTTAAAAAATGGAAAAACATCATTTGTGTTTAAAGTTATTTTATCAGTAGGCTTACCTTTAATAATTGGCTTTTCAAGAGTTTATTTGGGGGTTCACTATCCTTCTGATGTGTTATTAGGATGGACTATTGGATTTTTGTTATCTATTGGAGCAATACTTTTTACACCTGTTTTAGAAAAAAAGATTGCCAATCTTCCGCGAGCATTTAAAATAGTACTTGTTGGCTTTACTGCTTTTGGTTTAAACTGGATTGGCCCAACCGATACTTCTATGTCTGCTGCTTTTTTTGGCCTAGGAATAGGGTATATTTATTTAACTGAAAAGGGTGGTTATGACGCAAAGCAAGGTACGCGTGTACAAAAACTGTTAAGAATTCTTGTCGGTTTATGTATTATAGGACTTCTTTATGGAGGATTAAAGCTTGTTTTACCCGAAGAAGGAGAAAGCAATTATCAGCTTTTTAGATTTATTAGATACCTCTCAGTTGGATTTAGTGCAAGCTATATTATTCCAAAACTATTTATAGCTTTAAAAATCGCCAAACAAAAGGAAGTAGAATAACTATGAGTAAATATACCCCTGAAGAACCTATTGTAGCTATTGCAACGGCTCTTTCTCCTGCTGCTCTTGGAATTGTTAGGGTGTCAGGAAAAGAGTGCCTTTCTCTTCTTTCTACAGTGTTTACTCGTCCAAAAGCCTTATTAGAAGCAGAGGGAAATACATTAGTGTATGGATGGATAATAAATAAATCTGAAAATGAAAAAATAGATGAAGTAATGGTTGGTGTTTATCATGGGCCAAAAAGTTTTACCGGCGAAAATATGGCAGAAATCTATTGTCATGGCGGAACAGTTACTGTTTTGGCAATATTTAATTTACTGCAAAAAGCAGGTTTTCGCCTTGCAGAACCGGGGGAGTTTACTTTTCGCTCATATATTAACCGAAAAATAGACTTAACGAAGGCAGAAGCAGTACACGAAATTATTGATTCTAAGACAGATGAAAGCCGTGCAAGAGCTGCCGGGCGTTTGGCCGGTAATTTGTTCTCAGAGTTAGATGATATAAAAAAACTTCTCGTTGAAACACTTGCAGATATAGAAGCTGAAGTAGAGTATCCAGAAGATGAAAATGCTATTTCTAATGCATATAATCCTGAAAAATTAGTTAGGGCCCATTCACATTTAACGAGAATAGCACAAAGTTGGCAAAGCGAAAAACTTTATCAAGAAGGGGCGCGTATTGTTTTATCAGGGAAAACGAATGCAGGCAAGTCCAGTTTGTTTAACATTTTGCTAAAAGAAGATCGTGCAATAGTATCAGATATTCACGGAACAACGCGCGACTGGATTGAAAGCTGGTTGTCGATAGGTGGTATTCCTGCAAGGCTTTTTGATACAGCAGGATTAAGAATTACAGATGATATTATTGAACAAGCCGGCGTTGAAAGATCCCAAGAATTAGCGCAAGAAGCAGATCTTGTTTTATATTTGGTAGATATTTCAAATGGAATGCAAGAAGAAGAAATAAAAACAATAGAATCTTTTACATCTCCAGTAGTAATTGTATGGAATAAATGCGATAAAATTGATAAACAAACTGTAGAGAAAACTAAAACAAAGCTTTTGTGTCCTCAAGTGTATATTAGTTCAAAACTAGGAGAAGGTGTTCCCGATTTAGTTTCAGCGATTCAAACTATTTTATTGGACAAAGGCAAAACAGAGAAAACTCAAGCTGGATTGGGCTCTCAGAGGCAAAAAAAGGCCGTAGACGATGCTTTAGAAGCTTTAACACATACTTTAGAAGCAACTCAAAAAAATCTACCCTTAGATGCTGTTTCACAGGATTTAGAAGAGGCTTTGTTTCACTTAGGAGAAGTCACAGGCGAAGTAAGTCCTGATGATATTCTACAAAGTATCTTTTCGCGTTTTTGTGTAGGAAAATAAAAAGCTTACCTTGATTTCTTTTTAGAGCCAAAGAGGGGGGTCATTTTATCTTCTAAGTTATATTTAGCAATTATAAATTTTGTAGTTTTTTGATAAATAACCATTCCTGCAACAACCGCTAATATAAAAATAACAGGAAGTGCGGGGCCAATATTTTCTTTTAATACAAACCCTGCAAGAACTGTGAATAAAACAATTAACATAATTGTTACTATAATGTTTGCCAATGTTCCTAAAATTAGGAATAAAACAGTGTTTTGTGTCTTTGTCATTATTGTTCTCCTTCTTTTTCTGTTTTTGTTTCATTGATTGCATCTTTAATAAAAGAAACAAGGAGCAATAGCCCACTCACAACTACAGCCATGTCAGCAACATTAAAAACAGGCCATCTAGTTAAATAAAATCCTAAAAAATCAATGTCAAAAAAATCTACATCAATAAAGTCTACAACTCCACCGGGTCTAAAAAACCTATCTATTAGATTGCCCAAGCCTCCACCAATAATGCCCCATATGCACCATTGTTGTAATCGGTTTAATTCATTTGTTTTAAAGTAGTATATTATAACACCAATTAATACAAGTAAGGGAAACCACTTTAATAGCACTGCTCTAAATAAAGGTTCAAAGTCGTGTCCAAAACTAAATGCAGCTCCGGTATTCCACACGTGTGTTATTCTTAAAAAACCATCAAAAAAGCTCGCATAGATTGTGCCAAATTCAATAGTATTAAATACCAAATATTTTGTAATTTGATCAATTATTATAATTAGTATAGCTAAAAAAACCGGCATAATAAGGCTTGGCTTTTTTTCTTTTTTATCTTCAATTTGTAATGATTCCATTAGTTCTCCCTAAACACTATTATAAACAAATTTATATATAATGCCTATAGCCCTGTTGGGATATTTAAAAAGACTGTATTAATATTCTTTTCGCTCTGAAGTTTTTTTGCTAAAAGAGAAACACCTACAATTTCTGTATTATAATGTCCACCTGCCATAACATTTATACAAGCTTCTTTTGCAAGATGATATGATTCATGAGATAATTCCCCTGTAATATATAAATCTAAAGAGTTTTCAATGGCTTCTGTCAGTAAATCTTCGGCCCCTCCTGAAACAACTGCAACCGTTTTTATTTCTTTTTTACCAAAGGGGAATACAATAATTGGACTTTCATCAGGTGGTAGAAGCATTTTGGCTATGCTGTCCATGCTCATAGGGGTATTATAGGAACCTTGTACCCCTATTGTCATATTGTTCCACATTCCAAAAGGTTCTAAATTTTGTAACCCTATTTGTCTTGCTAGCCCGTAATTGTTTCCAACTTCGCTGTTTGCATCTAATGGAATATGACATGCATAGAGGGCGATATTATTTTCAATAAGTGTTTTTAATCTGTTGTAATGTCCTGAAATAATTGTTTGTTCATGCCCCCAAAAAAGCCCGTGATGAACAACTAAAACCTGTGCTTTGCTTTCAACAGCCTTTTCAATTGTTTCTATACAAGCATCTACTGCAAAGGCAACAGTATGTATTGTGTCTGTTTGAGGTTTGGCATTTTGAACCTGTATACCATTTTTTGATGGATCCTTTGCATAAAGTTCAAAATTTAAAAAAGATCTAAAGTATTCATCTAAGTCTGTTAATGTCATTTTGTTTCCTCTTTAAATATTTTTTCTGTTTCATTAATAAGAAGTCGCGCCAGTCTAAGTTGAGGTTTTTCGCTTTTTGCAAAATTACGAAAAGTATTAAAATCTTCCCAGTTGTCAAACTTTGAAAGATACGCATCAAAAGGGTTTGTAAAAGCAAAATCACAAAAACCTTTACCGTAATATGATTCAATTATAGTGTCTTTAGTTTGAGAAAAAACACCGGCAACAAAATTGGGGTACTTTTGTTGGGCTGCTTGTGCAATTTCTGCAGTGTCTCCTTCCGCAAAAATAATTACCGAAGTATATGTTTGCCCTGCTAAAGAAAGTAATGTTTCAAGTTCTAATTCTTTTTGTTTAAGAAAAGCATTTTTTTGAGAATCAGTCAATTCTCCCATAAAATGCAAAGTAAATGGTGTTAAAACAGGGTTTTTGTTAATAGTATCGTCAATACGCAACCCTGTTTTTGGCGCATCAGGGGCATAAAAATCTCCACAAAAAACATTGAGCCCCATGTTTGCTATTTCTGAAAGTCTAACTTGGGAGTCAAAAGAAGTTGTTCCGATAGGGTTTAAATAAATTACCGCAAAACTTTGTGGTACGTTTTCAAAAGAATTCGTTTGTAAACCCTTGTATTCCGTAATTACCAAGTTTGTTTTATCAAAAAAGCTCTCTTTTTGAACAAATCCACGTGAAAAAGAGCCGGTATATAAATTTCTTTGCAGTAAATTTGTATTACTATCTACTGGTCTAAAAAGTATGCAGAGTATACCAATTACTAAAACAAAAAAAGCTTCTGCATATGAAAAAAAACAAAAAAGAGTACTGTAACGCGCAGAATATAAAGAGTTAAACAAACGATATAAACTTGCAATGTTGCTAATAAAAACTAACAAAGATATGCAAAAAACTATAAGTGCAATGATGCTAAAGCCAAAGATAAAAAAAAGTAAGGCACTCAATACTACTGCAACAAAAGATAAAATTGCAATTGAATCGGTGTAAAGGGTCTTTTTTACTAAAGGTCTTAGAGTTGTAATAAGTAATAGTGCTAGTACCAAAAGCTGTGATATAAGCATATCATTAAAGAATTCCATGTAATTATAATAATGGAAATGTAAAAATAACACAACCGATTTTTATGCATACAGTAAAAGATACACAAAGAAAAATCTTTTTTTAATAGAAATTTAAAAAATCCTTTTTCGCATCTTTACTTTTTTCTATTTTATGGTATAATATGTGTATGGCAGATTCAAAATTAGACACTTCAAAAATACAAAAGGCAGTACAAGCGGGTATTCCTTTATCAATTACTACTCATACGCTTCCACATGAGATGGAATTATATATGGCAGAAGTTTTAGTTGCTTTTTTAAAAGAATTAAACCAAGAAGCAATGTCAGAATACTTAATCTACTGTTTAAACGAACTTACAACAAATGCAAAAAAAGCCAATACAAAACGTGTTTATTTTAAAGAGAAAGGTTTTGATATTACAAACCTAGATGATTATGACGAAGGAATGAAAACTTTCAAAGCTGACACTCTTGATAACATTAAGCATTATTTAAAAATGCAACAAGAACAAGGCTATTACATAAAACTTATTTTCCAGCACAGAGCAGGAAAAATTAAAATTGAAATACGAAACAATGCCCCTTTAACAATTTTTGAATACAAGAGAATACATGATAAAATTGCTAGAGCACAAAGATATTCATCTGTAGATGATGCTTTTTCACAAATTCTAGATGATTCAGAAGGTGCTGGATTAGGAATCATTATTATGATTCTTATGCTTAAAAAGCTAGGTTTAACCGGAGACAATTTTCAAGTTTTTTCAGAAAACGAAGAAACTGTTTCTCGAATTATTTTACCTTTATCTAATGACTTACAAGAAAAAATGTCTCTTCTTTCAAAAGAATTAGTAGACATGATAGATCAGTTACCACAATTTCCAGAAAATATTATTCATATTAATAATATGTTAAATGACCCTGAGTTTAAATTATCAGATATTGCAAGAAGTATCAGTAGTGATGTTTCTTTAACTGCCGATCTTTTAAAATTGGTAAACTCTGCTGCCTTCTCGCTTTCAAATCCTTGTCGGAACATTCCGGATGCGGTTAAGCTTGTTGGAACACGAGGAATAAAAAACTTACTATACTCCGTTGGTTCAATGAAAACAGTTGGAACAGCAACAAAGGAACAAAAAAGTTTATGGCAACACAGCCATAGAGTAGCTTTTTATTCTTATAATTTAAGTAGAAACTTCTTTTCAAAACAACGTGATGTTATTGAAGATTCATATGTTTGTGGTCTTTTACATGATATGGGTAAAGGTGTTTTTTATTCTGCACAACCGCACTTTATGACAAAGCTTAAAAATCTAAGTGAAGAAAAAACTATAGAACCTCATACTTTTGAAAAACTGCTTTCAGGGCAAAATCACGCTGAAATAGGGGCTCTTATTGCCGCAAAGTGGAATTTCCCTCCGGTTATTGTTGAAACCCTTCGGTTGCACCATGAACCAATAGTTGAAAAACCTCTTTCTGTTGTGGTGTATTTTGCGAATATGCTAGCTAATTATCAAGAAGGTGGCGTTGAGTTCTATCAATTTGATACGGAAATACTTGAAGTATTTAAAATATCTGGAGAAGAACAGTTGCTTCAATTATCAGAAAAACTTAAACATGCGTTTGAGTCTGAGAATGAAGACGATATGTCCACGTCTGCATAAGAATGCCAAAGGCTACACCCACATTTAATGAAGCTTTAATTCCTGTAAGAGGAATGCTAACGCATCCATAGTCTGCTCTTTTTAAAGCTTCGGGGCTTACCCCTAATTCTTCTGACCCAATGATTACAATTCCTTTTTCAGGAAAGATAAATTCTTCTATAGGTGTTCCACCTGTTTCAAGAGCAAAAACAGGTAAGTCCTTTGGAAGATCTTCTAATGAGCATCGATTTGTTTTTATATATTTTGAACAGCCCATTGCAGAACGTTGTGCTCTCTGATGATTTTCATCGGTGCAAAATGGGGATAAAAACATTCCTTCAGCCCCAAAAGCTTCCGCTGTTCTGTAAATAGAGCCTAAATTAAATGGCGATCTAATGTCTTCTGCGTAAACATACACATTTGGAAAATAATTACGTTCTTCTGTAGGATCTGCATGAGGGGCAATAACCAAATCCCATTCTGCAGGAAAAGTACCAATTATTTCTAAGAGCCTGTTTCGCGCATAATTACACGCTCGTCTTTCATCAAAAGGAATTTGATGTAATAGTGCATAGAGTTCTTCGTGGGCGAATTTTGGTAGTTTTGGGTCATCTAAAACAAGAGTAACAAGTTTTTTTGTGTATTCAACTCGAGGCATATTTGCAAAGAGAGATGGATCATTTTGTTCTATGGTGTTATAATCGCTGTCTATACCGGCAATGATTCGTTCGAGAGCTCCAAAACAAAGAGCTATTTTTCGTCTTCTAAAGCCGGGTTTTAATTGAAAGAGTTTTTCTGGTTCTATCATATGTATTAAAATGCGTTTTTAATTATTTCAAAAACATCATCTGCAGACATAGAACGAGAAAAAGAATACATTCCTGCCAGCTGTTCTGTGTTTTCTGCAACTAATGACAATTGTTCCATTGAAATTGAAAGATCTTTTAGTCTTGCTGGTAAGTTTGTAACAGCAATCTTATTTCTAATTGTTTCAGAAAGAGATGCAATTGCCTCTTCATTAGTCATGTCGTGGGTTGCAACTTTTAAATATCTTGAAACTTTTGCTATTCTTTCATTTTTATATCGTGATACTTCTTCAACAATATACGGAAGCAAAATTGTTGATGTTAATGACCGTGAAATTCTATGGCGTGCATTCACAGAAAGGCTTATTCCTGAGCCTATACCAATTGAACTGGAAGCAGCTGCTAAAGATATCATGCTGGAAGCTTGTAAAGAAAGTGCTTCGCGTGATGATGTAGGGGTATCAGATTGAACATCATTTATTACTGTGCTCAATAATTCTAAGGCTTTTTCTATAAGACTGTCAGAAAAGAAATTTGCTCTTTGTGATGTATATGCTTCTATCGCAATGCATAACATGTGAAGAAGCATAGATGTTCTTTGACTTTCTGTAAAGGAAACAGTAAGGGTTGGGTCAAAAACTGCCAGTTTACATAAACCAGATTGCATTTTTAAAACTTTCACTTGTCGGCTTCGCCCGTCTATTATGGGAGTTCTATCTGCAAAAATAAAAGGGTCGCAAAGTGTTGTTGGGACACATATTACAGGAAGAGCCCCGGTTGTAGGAACAGTTCCTTCTACAAAGTCGTATATATCATGTAATTCATGAAATAAGGCAGCCGCACTTCTTGCTACATTACTTATTTTTGTTCCACCCACAGAAATAATTCCGTGAATATGAGCTTCTTTTCCAAGTTTAAATACTTGTTGTATAATACTCGCATCGGGCGCAGGTGGAATTTCATCATAAACAAAAAAGTCAATGCTACGCTCATGTAGTGCTGCGGTAATTTTTTCGGTTATTCCAAATTCGGTAAGAACAGGGTCGATTAAAAGCATAAATCGAGTACCCCATTCTTTTGCAAATTGCCCAAGTCGGCTAGAAGAGTAAGAACCTAGAACAATGTTTGGAGATAACTTAAAAACAAAATCTGCCATACAAACTCTGTTTTATAAGCCGAAGCTTTCCATTATTTTATCTGCAGTAGATGAAATAACAGATTGATTCAAGTATCCAGGATCTTGTAACTTTTCTCTAACTTGTGCAACACGGTCTAATCGAACATCAGGTGTTCCTGCTGCAATTTCAGATAAGTACATATCTTCGGCCATAGCTCGGGCTTCACTGGAAATCTCGATGCTATCATGCCCTGCAGGAACTCTTTCGCTTACTGCGTTGCGTTGGGTTTTTTGTACGTTTTTTAGGGGATCTAAGCTCCCTAATTTGTCAATAATCATTCTTTTTCGCCTCTCTTTCTTTGGCTTTCCCAAGTTTGAGCTTTTTTACTCCCGCAACAAAAACCGCAAATTCTCCCAGAATTTTTGGTCTGTTGGCAAATTCACTGTATATATCTACAGCCTTCCCCTCTACTATTTCTTCATGCATTTTTGTAAGCTCTCGGCCAACTAAAACATGTCGCTCACTATCAATATCGGCAATATCTGCCAAAAGTTTAACAATTCTGAACGGAGATTCGTATAAAACTACTGCATTTCCCGTTTCTAAGAGTTCTGCGACTCTACTTCGTCGTTTTCCAGGCTTTACAGGCAAAAATCCTTCAAAAATGATTGTCTTTCCGCCTTCACCGGCAACGCTAACTAAGGTTGCAAAAGCACTTGCACCGGGAATTGGAACAACAGTATGTCCTGCCTCTCGCACCCTTGCTACAAGAACTGCTCCTGGATCACTTATGCCGGGTGTTCCCGCATCGCTTGCAAATGCAACATTTTTACCTTCATTTAGAATCTCTATTATTTTCTCGGAGGCTTTTTCTTCATTTTGAGCCCGGCAAGAAAGTAAAGGTTTGCGTATATTAAAATGCGTCAGCAACTGTAATGTGCGTCTAGTATCTTCGGCTGCAACATAATCAACAGCTTCGAGCGTTTCAACAGCTCGATATGTAATATCTTTTAAATTTCCTATTGGTGTTGCAACAATATATAACTCTGACACATTATAATTATACATCTTTTCTTATATAAGCACAAGTATTATATCGCTAAAAGAGAAAAAGAACTATTTTATATACCTATTAACGCTAAAGGAAAACTTATGCTATTACTTTAAAGGCATTTTCTAAGTCTTGTATTAAATCTTGTGTGTTTTCAAGCCCGCAATAAAGGCGCACTAGATTTCTGCTTGCATGTCTATCTGCCGCTACTTCATCACTTAATTTATAACAGGGCATAATTGCAAGGCTTTCAAATCCACCCCATGAAACGCCTCTTTGAAAAATTGAAAGCGCATTACAAAATTCTATTGTTTTTTCAACACTTGTATCAATTTCAAAGCTCATAAGCCCTGAACATCCTGTAAATTGTTTTTGGGCTAATTCATATTGTGGGTATGATTTTACACCTGGATAATTTATTCGCCTTACTTCTTTTTTTGTTTCAAGATATTCAGCAACTGCTTGTGCGTTTTTTGAAGATTTTTCAAGTCTAAGAGGAAAGGTTCTGAGACTTCTAAGAACTTGCCATGCTTCAAAATTGCCTAATATTCCACCGTGTAATTCGCGTCCTTTTTGCTTTATAATAGATATTGTATCTTTTGAGCTACAAACACAGCCGCCTACAACATCAGAGTGTCCGCCATAATATTTTGACAAGGTGTGAACACTTACATCTATGCCAATTTCAAATGGTTTTTGATACACTCCTGCTGCCCATGTATTATCAATTATAGTAGCAATTCCTTTTTCTTTTGTAATTGCTATAATTTTTTCTAAGTCTTGAAGTTCTAACACAAGAGAAGAAGGGCTTTCAAGATAAATTACGCGCGTGTTTGGTTTTATTGCAGCAATTATTCCATCTGAATCATTATCATTAATAAAATCATGTTCCATTCCCAAAGCAACAAGATTTTCTGTAATAAATGTTCTGGTAGGGCCATATACATTTTTTATTGTAATGATATGGTCTCCCGTTTTCATAAAATGTAAAATTGAGGTTGTTATTGCTGCCATGCCAGAGGCAAAGCAAGCACATTCTTCTGCTCCTTCAATTGCTGCAAGCTTTTTTTCTAACAGTTCGACAGTTGGATTTGCACACCGGCTATACATGTAAGAATTATTTTGAGATGAATTAAAAGCAAAGTATTCTTCCATCGAGTCAAAAACAAAAAGAGAATTCAAAAAAAGTGGAGGTGTTACTGACTGTAGAAGTTTTTCCTCTTCTCCTAAATGAGCGCAAATGTATTCTAAGTTGTTTCTATGCATAAAAGTCTATCCTAAAAATATTTTTATTATGGTATAGCATAATAAAGTGAAAGTCAACATTCTTTTTTTTGAATAAAAAAAGATTTAGTAACTTTTAAGGACTTTGGTTGTTTAAAATAACAAAGAAGATAGTGTTTTTTATGTGTAAAAAGCGGATTTTTTTTAGAAAAAATCTTCCTTTTTTCTAAAAAATGTGATATACTGTAAGTGAGGCATTTTAAGAAATTTTACTTTCTGTATTTCAATGTGAAGAATACAAAGTTGTTACCTAATTTAATTAAAGAAAAATGCGTTATACAGAAACAAGGAGTACCGGTGAGCAAGCGCGATTTTCCGAAGATACATTTCTACGACCAAGATTTTGTAGATATATATGACAAAACTTGGGCATGGGTTCAAGATTTTTGGAAGGATGATAAAAAAGAAGCTCCATCTCTTGATGGATACTTTGTTCACCCTGATGAAAATGGATGTGTTGTAGATCAATTAGAAGCTGTTTTTTCCTCTTTTTTCTTAGTATATTCTAATAGAAATTTTCCTGCACATCAAAACTTAGACTATCTATACGCACGTCAAGAAAAAAATGGAGCTATACGCTGGAAATATAATTTATCAAAAAAAACACCAGTTATAGATAATACAAACCCTGAGGGTGTGGGTCTGCCTCTTTTTGCTTGGGCAGAATTCAATCTTTATCATAAAACAGCAAATAAAAAACGCATTAAAGAAATAATGCCAATTTTGCAAAAATACTCTACCTGGATCGAAACAACATTTAAAGCTGAAAACAATCTTTTTTCAGTTCCGGTAGAAGCAAGCACAATGTTTAATTCTCCTCGTGATAAAACTATCTATCCTATAGATTTTAATGCGACAATGGCTGTAAATGCTTTATATATGGCAGCCCTTGGTGATATTATTAATGATAAAGATTTAAACTTCCAATATAAGAAATTATATTTTTCATTGAAAACTCAAATAAATGCCATGATGTGGGACAACGATACAGGCTTTTACTATGATTTGGATAAAGACGGAAATAAATTAATGCATAAAACAGTGGCTAATTTTTGGCCTTTGTTAGCAGAAATTCCAAATGAAGATAAAGCAGAAAAGCTTATTTCATATTTATCGAATCCTAATTCTTTTGGAACAGATCATCCTTTCCCTACGTTATCGGCCGACCACAAGGATTTTAGTAAAGATGGAGAAGGGTATAGAGGAAGTGTTTTTCCTGCTTTTAATTTTATGATAATTAAGGGATTGGAAAAGTATCATCGCTACGATTTAGCACGAGAAGCTTCTATTCGTCATCTTTATCATATGTTGGATGCTCTGTTCCCAGAAGGGTCAAGCAAAAGCGGCGATTTATGGGAAGCATATCTTCCTCTTCAAGAAGGATATGCAAAAATGGAAGGCAATGAGAATTTCCCTAGAAAAAGACATATCATTTTTGCAGGACTTTCTACAATTGCAATAATGATAGAAAACATTATAGGTTTAAATATCAGCTTGCCTCGCAAAACTGTTGACTGGACAATTCCAAACTTAGAGATGATGGGAATAGAAAACCTTTCACTTACGAGAAACTTAATTACGATTCTTTCAAACAAAAGTTCTCGCGGATGGGAAATACAAATGGAAAGTGAAAAGCTATACTACTTTACCATTAATATTCTAGGTGAAAAGAAAAAAACACTTCCTATTCCATCAGGGAAATGTTCTATGCTTATAGATAAATTGTAAGAAAAAATTTATATTCGACTCTGAGGATTTTTATGAAAACACTTGAAGCTGTCATTGAGCTTGGTTCCACCGGAATTCGTCTTATGGTTTGCGAGGTGGATGAAAAAGGAAAATGGAAAATAGTCGATAAGTCTGAGCTTCCTGTGTCTCTAGGATGGGATGTTTTTACTACCGGCACAATAAGTCGTGAAAGTTTATTGCAATGCATCCAAATTTTTAGCAGTTTTAGGGAGCAATTAGATAGTTGGAATATTAGCCCCTTTCAAGTTCGAACTATTGCTACCAGTGCTCTTAGAGAGGCACAAAACAGGGATTCTTTTCTTGATAGAATACTTGTAAAAACAGGATTTCCTATAAAACTAATTGATGGTATTGAGGAAAGCCGCCTTGTGTATCTCGCTGTATCAAATATTCTTTCGCAAGATATACCCCGGCACCAAAGTAAAAATTCTGTAATTCTTGAGATAGGCGGTGGGTCAACTGAAGTAATGTTCCTTAACAGAGGAAAAATTGTAACGGTGCATAGCTTGAGATTGGGAACCGTTCTTATTGACCAATATATAAAATCAATGGGTGGGTCTAGAAGTGATACAAAGCGCTATCTTGAATCCTACATTAAAAATACTGGCGTTAATTTTAATATTGGTGGTGGGTTAAAAAAAATCCACAACTTTGTAACCATAGGATCAGATGCTCAAATAATTGCAAAACACATTGGCAAGCCCTTGGGGAAAAGAACATGGTCTATTCCTCGTGAAAAATATTATGCCTTTGTTGAAGAAGTTGAACAACTTTCACTAAATGAGTTGGTTGGTAAATTTCATATTGAATACAATGATCTTAGAATGCTTCCAGTATCACTCTTAGTGTACAAGCTCTTTTTAGATTTAACAAAAGCAGATGACTTTATTGTTTCGGACACAACAATTAGAGAAGGACTCTTTATAAGTAAGTTTTCAAAAGATGCACAGCTCGAAAGTAACTTCTTTTCACAAATTATGGCATCGGCTTTGAGAACCGGTAAAAAATACAAAATAGATGAAAAACATGCACAGTATGTAAAAAATATGGCATTAAAAATCTATGATGCGATGGGATCTGAAATAGGCTTACAAAATGATGCAAGACTTATTTTAGAAATAGCTTCTTTGCTACACGATATTGGAACTTTTATTCGAGAAGCAGATCATGAGATTCATAGTCAGTACATAATATCACATTCAAATATTTTTGGGCTGGAAAAACCAACCTTGCAAATTATAGCGCTTATTGCTCGATATCATCGCGGTAATGTAACCTTACCTGATGAAGATGAGTTTTTAGCTCTACCTCGAAAAGACAGAATGAAGGTACTAAAACTTTCTGCTATATTACGTGTTGCAGATGCCTTGGATAGAGGTCATTCACAGCGTATTTCCAATGTTGGAATAAAACTAAAAGAAACAATGCTTGTTTTAGAGCTAAAAAATATTCGCGACACAAAACTGGAAAAACAAGCAATAGCCGAAAAAAGTGATTTATTTGAATCGGTGTTTGGCTACACTGTTCTACTTACATAAAAAACTGAGTTACGACATAAATATGGAGAGGAAAAATGTCTAAGAGTACAAAAAGTGATAAGTCACTATTTATAAATAGAGAGCTTTCTTGGATTGAATTTAATGCAAGAGTTTTAAAAGAAGCTCAAAATAAGCAAGTGCCCTTATTTGAGAGAATAAAGTTTCTTTCAATTGTTTCATCAAATTTTGATGAATTTTTTATGGTTCGTGTTGCTGGCTTAAAAAATCAAGCTCAATTAGATCCAAGTTGGAGTGATATTGCAGGTCTTACTGCAAAAGAACAATTAGATAAAATTTCAAAACGGTCTCACGAAGTTTTTGAAGCTCAACATAAACTTTTTAGTACTGAAATTTTAGATGATTTAAAAAATGAAGGAATCGTGTATGTTTCTCCAAAAGACTTTACTGCAGAAGAAAAGCAGTTTACGGAGAATTTTTATAAAGAGCAAGTATTCCCCTTGCTTACACCTTTAAGAACGGAAGAAAACGGAGAGCTTCCTTTGTTCTCTAACCTTAAAGTGCATGTAGCATTTTTGTTAAATCCTATTTCTAATGAAAAGTCTTTGTATCCTACTTTGCATGCTGAAGGAGAAAAACCTTTAGCTTTTGTGCAAGTACCTACAACAATGGACAGAGTTATTTGGCTGCCATCAAAAAAGAAAGAGCATCGCTTTTCTCTTTTAGAAGATATTATTATTTTATACGGATCAAATCTTTTTTCAGGCTTTTCTGTTGAGCAAACATTAATCTTTAAAATTGTATGCGATGCGGCATTTGCCGTTAATGAAGAGGTTGAAGATAATTTTATAGAAGCCATGGAAAACATTATTAGCGAAAGGAAAAAAGCAGTTCCTATCCGACTAACGTGTACTTCTGACAGCAATGAAATTGCTAAGATTATTATTAAAAAAGCAAATCTTTCAGAACAAGATGTTTATAGTACCGAAACCCATTTTATTGACTTAAAAAATTTTAATTCTCTTGAATCTCTTGATGGGTACTCTCATTTGCGTTATCCAAAATGGAAGAATTTTTATTCTGAATCATTAGAGCCAAAACAACCTTTATGGGATACTATTAAACAGCGTGATATTCTTTTACATGTGCCGTATGAAGCATACGATCCTGTTTTGCAATTTGTAAATGATGCTGCAGAAGATGATGATGTTTTGGCAATAAAAATGACTCTTTATAGAACAAGTGGAGATTCCCCTCTTATAAAAAGCCTTATTAAAGCTGCAGAAAAGGGAAAGCAAGTAACAGTTTTTGTAGAGTTAAAAGCACGCTTTGACGAAGAAAGAAATATTGCCTGGGCTCATAAACTGCAACAATCCGGTGTTATAGTAATATATGGCATAGCTCATCTTAAAGTTCATGCAAAGCTTCTCTTTGTTGTTAGAAAAGAAAGTTCAGGTATTGTACGTTATGTGCACATGGGAACCGGTAATTATAATGAAAAAACAGCTCGCCTATATGTTGATATGTCGCTTTTTACTGCAAATGCAGAAATAGCAAATGATGTAACTCTTATGTTTAATATGATTTCAGGTTACTCTACTATTCAAAACATGAATCATTTATACATGGCTCCTGTAAACCTAAAGTCACAGCTTTTAACTATGATTGAGCGGGAAATACAGTTTTCTTCAAAAGAAAATCCTGGTTTAATTATGGCTAAAATGAATAGCCTTGCACACCCTGAAGTTATAGAGGCTTTATACAGAGCAAGCAATGCACATGTAACAGTATTATTGAATATACGAGGTGTTTGTATGCTTGTTCCGGGAGTAAAAGGGCAAAGTGAAAATATTACAGTAATAAGTATTATAGACAGATTTTTAGAGCATACACGCATCTTTTATTTTCAAAACGGTGGAGCTGAAGAAGCATACTTAGCAAGTGCCGATTGGATGCCTCGAAATCTTGATAGAAGGGTAGAATTAATGTTTCCTGTGCTTCAACAAAATATTTTTCAAGAAATAAAAGAAACATTAAAAATCTATTTTTCTGATAACCAAAAAGCCCATGTGCTTCTTTCTGATGGCTCTTGGAGCAAAAAAGAAGAAAAAGATACGCAACCTATTCGAAGTCAAGAGGCATTATATAATTTGTATATGCAAAATGCACAAAAAGAAAGTGTAAAAACCGCAAAAGAGTTTTTGGTTAGAAAAAAACAGAGAAAAACAAAATAAGCTTGTTTTATCGTAAATATACCATTAGAAGCATAATATCAGAATTTCTAATACCTGAAATTCTGCTTGCTTGTCCAAGTGTTTGGGGACGTATTTTTTCAAGCTTTTGTTTTGATTCGTTTGAAAGACTTGGAATAGCAGCGTAATCAAAATTATCAGGTATTTTTGCATTTTCCATTTTTCGCATTTTTTCAATTCGTCTATCTTGTTTTTCAACATAGTGCTTGTATTTAAAATCTATAGCGGCGGCTTCTAAAATGTCATGTGGGTATAGTGTGGCAAGTTCTGTTGTAAACAAGGTTTCTTCGTTGGCTAACTGTATGTCTTTTTCAAAACGTGTAATTATTTCTTGCTTTAACTGCAATTTTTTGTTTAGTTTTTCTATTTGAGAAGAGGTTTTTAAGCCAACCTTATAGGCCTTCGGGAAAAGTCTCTCATCTGCACTGTCGTGGCGTAATTTTAGGCGATATTCTGCGCGAGCTGTAAACATTCTATAAGGTTCTTTTGTTCCGAGTGTTACTAAATCATCAATGAGAACGCCTATATATGCTTCGTCTCTTCCCAAAACTAATGGTTCATACGTGGGAATGTCATAGAGTCTGTCTTTATGCCCTGCAAAACCTGTTTTTGTGCCGTTTTCATCTATAAGTTCGGTATGCTCGCCACATAGTTCACCGTGAGCTTTTGAATAAAGGCCGGCATTTATACCTGCTATAATACCTTGTCCTGCAGCCTCTTCATAGCCTGAAGTACCATTAATTTGTCCTGCCGTAAAAAGGCCGGCAACTTTTTTTGTTTCAAGACTTGAAAATAGCTCTGTTGGATCAATATAATCATATTCAACTGCATAACCGGGCCTTGAAATAATGGCTCCTTTGAAGGGATCCATTGTTCTCAAAAAGGCATCTTGCACATCTTCAGGTAAAGAAGAAGAAAAACCATTTAAATACATTTCTTCTGTAAATAAGCTTTCAGGCTCTAAAAATAATTGGTGTCTTTCTCTTTCTGCAAAACGAACTACCTTGTCTTCAATAGAAGGGCAATAGCGAGGGCCTGTTCCACTTATTTTACCGGAAAAAAGAGGAGACAAGCCTATGTTGTCACTTATTACCTTATGGGTTTTTTCATTTGTGTATGCAAGATAACAGGGAACCATTGGGCGTTCAACCTTGTCTGTATCAAAAGAAAAAGGAATTATTTTTGTATCTCCCTCTTGTATTTCCATTTTTGAAAAGTCTATGCTTGAGCGAAGTATTCTTGGAGGCGTTCCTGTTTTTAGTCTTCCTGTTGAAAAGCCTAGCTTATTTAATGCTTCTGTTAAACCAAAAGCTGCTTGTTCACCGAGGCGGCCACAGTTTTCATCATATGGCCCAATAAAAATTTTTCCACCTAAAAAAGTTCCTGTTGTTAATACAGAAGCTCTAATAGAAATTCTTCTTCCTCTTTGTGTTATAAGAGCTGTTATTTTTTGCTCATGAGTACTATTATCAACCTTTACTGTTTCAATATCAACAACGGTGTCTTGTAGCATGTATATGTTTTCTTGTGATTCTAGTGTTTTGCGTGCTATGTCGGCATAGAGAATTTTATCGGCTTGGCTTCTTGGAGCTTGTACGGCGGGACCCTTGCTTTTATTTAATAGCCTAAATTGTAACATGGACTGATCAATTATTTTCCCCATTTCACCGCCAAGGGCATCAATTTCCCGAACAATGTTACCTTTTGCTATTCCTCCAATTGAAGGGTTGCAAGAAAGTCTGCAAATTGAATCAATAGATTGTGTTATAACAATTGTTTTATTTCCCATTCGAGCAGAGGCAAGAGCAGCTTCTAAACCTGCATGTCCGGCGCCTACAACTGCAACATCATAGGAATCATAATATCCATTCGTTTGTTTTTTCATATTAATCCCATACAAAGTGATACGGCGTTTCTTGGTAAACATAGTTTATCCAATTTGCATAAAATAAATGTGCATAGCTTCGCCATGTTGATAAGGGCGCTTTTGTTGGATCATCATGTAAAAAATAATTTACAGGAACATCTATCTTTAGTCCTTTTTCTATGTCGCGCCTGTATTCACCGGCTAGAGTGTCCGTGTCGTATTCAAAATGACCTGTAACAAACACTTTTCTGTCATCTTTTGACTTTACTAATAAAACGCCGGCTTCATCAGATTCTGCCAAGATACATAAATCATTATTTTTTTCTATATCGCATTTATTAACTTCGGTATGTCTCGATTGCGGAGCAAAAAAAACATCGTCAAATCCTCTTAGTAGAGGTTCGTTTTGTACACATTTTGTATGTTTAAAAATACCGAACATTTTTTTGTCAAGGTTATATTTTTGAATTCCATAATTATGGTAAAGACCTGCTTGTGCACCCCAACAAATGTATAATGTTGAAAATACATTTTCTTTTGCATAGTCCATTATTGTTTTTAGTTCATCCCAATAATCAACCTCTTCAAAGGGTATTTGTTCTACAGGGGCACCGGTAATAATCATTCCGTCAAAACGTTGTGTTAAAATATCTTTAGAATTAATATAAAATTTTTGTAGATGGTCTTCTCCGGTGTTTTTTGCTGTGTGAGATTCCATGTGCACAAGAGAGATTTCTATTTGTAACGGAGTATTACCCAATAAGCGCAATAATTGTGTTTCTGTTGCTATCTTTGTAGGCATAAGATTTACAATTGCTATTTTTAAAGGACGAATATCCTGGTGAGTAGCTCTTTCATCTGTCATTACAAAGATGTTTTCCGATTCTAAAACCTTTCGAGCCGGAAGATCTGATTGAATTTTTATAGGCATAACAATAAAACTATAGCACATTTTTACATTTTTTGCTATACTTCTTCTATGAAAATGCAACAGTCTAAGCACGCTATAAAAAAACTCAAAACTTTAGTTGCAACACCAAACTCAGATATAGATGCGTTTAGAAGAGATATAGAAACAACTTTTGCTTCTCCCATCTTGCCAAATAGGGTAGAATCGGAAAAAACAACCATTAATGGAATTGAATGTGAGGTATTAATTCCTGAGGTTTGTTCCACTTCTCATGTTATTTTATATGTACATGGAGGTGCCTTTATTGGTGGGTCTCCTGAATCATGGCGTGGTTTTTGTGCCTCTTTAGCTCATGTTGCTTGTGCAAAACTCATTCTTCCAAAATTTAGACTGGCACCGCAACAACCGTATCCTGCAGGCTTAGAAGATATAAAAGCTGTGATTAAAAAGCTATATGCAGAGCCAAAAGATATTTTTTTAGCAGCAGATGGATCCGGGGCAAGTATTGCGTTAGGAGTACTTTTAAAAATTAAAGCATCCTTTAGAAAAAAAATAAAAGGTATAGTTCTTTTTTCTCCATGGTTAAATGTTTCACAAGACTTGGAAAAGTCGGCCGAGCAAAAACCAACAAAAGATAAAATACTAACTTTTGAGTCTCTAAGATGGTGTGCCGAACTCTACACGTATTCTGAGAATTTAAAATGTCCTTTTATTTCACCGGTTTTTGCCGAACAATCAATGCTAGAAAATGTACCTCCTATTTATATTCAGGTAGCAAAAGGTGAGCTTACAGAACCTGATATTCTTTATTTTCAAGGAAGGCTTAGAAAATTTGGTATTTCTTGTGAAGTGGATACATGGAAAAATGTTATGCATTTATTTCAACGAGCTGATGAGTTTTTAAAAGAATCTCATCTTGCAATAGAAAAGGCGGGTAATTATATCCGCGAAAAAGAGGCCTAAATGGAATTAGTATGTCCTGCCGGAAACATCGAAAAACTGCGCTATGCATATGAATATGGTGCAGATGCTGCTTATATTGGTTTAAAAAATTTTTCTTTGCGTGTAAAAGCAGATAATTTTCATGATGAAGAATACGTGTTAATTCGTGATTTAAAAAACAAATTTCCCGGTAAAAGACTGTTTTGTGCAATGAATATTACCTTTCATAATAGAGACTTAGATGCATTTTTGGGTGAAATAGACTATTTTAAGCAGTATCCTTTTGATGCATTCATTATTCAAGATATTGGAATGGTAAATCTTATTCAAAAGCATTTCCCCGATGCAAAACTCCACTTAAGCACACAGGCAAATTGTATAAACAGAGAAGCCGTAAAAATGTATAAAGCACTTGGATTTGATAGGGTTGTAGTTGGAAGAGAAGCCTCGTTAACAGAAATTCGAGAAATAAAAGATACTGTTCCCGATATGGAAATAGAAGCCTTTGGGCATGGAGCAATGTGTATTTCGTATTCAGGCCGATGCTTAATGAGTGCATATTTAAATGGCCGAAGTGCAAATGCAGGGGCTTGCTCACATTCATGTCGTTGGGATTTTGATTTAAAAACGGCAAAAACTCTTGCGCAAAGTGGAGAACTTGTTTTAGAAGAAAAAAAACGTCCGGGAGAATTCTTTCCTGTTTTTGAAGGTGAAAACTTTACTGCAGTACTTTCTTCAAAAGATCTTTGTATGATAGATTATCTTACCGAATTTAAGGATGCTGGAGTAGACTCATTAAAAGTTGAAGGAAGGATGAAAAGCCTTTATTATGTGGCTTTAACGGCTCGGGCATATAGAAAAGCTATTGATGCAAAGCTTGGAACAATTACTGAAAAAGAGGCAAGCCCTTATGTGGCAGAACTTTTTAATTTGCAGCACAGAGCTTTCGGAACAGGTTTTTACTTTGGAAGTGAAGATGCAAATGAAACAACATCGGGAGAGTCTTCTGGCGAATATGAAATGTCAGGCACAATTGAAAGTGCTCTTTTGCAAGAAGAAAAAACAGAAATTCTAAAAAAAGGGCAAAGTACGGTACAAACATTTAATAATGCTCTTGAGTCTCTTCATCCTGATGCAAAAAAGGCAAAGCTAAAAGATTATGAAGATCATCCAGAAAAAATTCCTCAGGCACCTAAAGAACACAGCAATTGGAATATGTACCCTTTTAAAGCAATGAATAAAATTGAAGAAGGTATACCTTTTGAGTTTATTGGCCCAAATACGGTGAGAGTTTCAATGACAAAAGAAAACTTTTGTTTTGTTAATCCTGAAGATGGAACGTTAATGCAGTGGGTAAGTTTTGGACATGATTGTCTTATTTACACAAGTGAAAAGCTGGAAGAAAACTGGATTATGAGAATGAAAACTGATAAAGTAAGAAATGCTGCACGATAACACATAGGAGAAAGTATGAATACTGCTATTTTATGGGATATTGAAAATGTAACGCCTCCTGTTGGCATGAACTATGTACAGATGGTAATGGATTCAATTGCAGAAGAAGGTAAAATCTCATATGCTATGGCTTTTGGAAATTGGAATGAAAAAAATATAACTGAAATAGCAAAAGAATTGGCACGAAACAGTTTTGAACTGTTACATATACCCTCGCAAGGAAAAGCAAAAGATTCTTCTGATATGGCAATGGTTGCACGAGGTATTGAACTTATTTTTCAATACCCAAATATTGAAAAATTTGTGCTTATTACGGGCGATGCCCATTTTATGCCTCTTTTGCAAAGCTTTAGAAAGTATGGTAAAAAAACGCTGGTTATTTGTGATGTAACCAGAAATGCTTCTGAAGATTTACTGCGTATGGCAGATGATTTTAAAGATTATAGAGATATTATAGATGCAACAGATTCTGCAGACCATAATGAAGAAGATGCAACTGAAGAAAAACGAATTTCAAGAGAACAGTCTTTTGAGCTTTTAGAAGAGGCTGTGTCAGGGATGATAAAAGAAAGAAAAGAACCATTTTTGGGAGCCGTAAAAATACGTATAAAACTTTTAAACTCTTCTTTTGACGAAAAAAAATTAGGATTTAGAACATGGAAAGCCTTTGTTAATGCCGCTTTACAAGAAACAGCAGTGGAGTTTTCAAAAGAAGAGCATAACAAACTGCAACTAAAAACACAGACTCAAAAAGGTCTTCCGAGTGAATTTACAGAGCTTTTATCGATGCTTCATAACAATGAATGGAAGCCTTTTACCGATGCTGCTAAAAATATTGATTACAAAAAGTATGGCTACACACGATTTAAAAAACTTGCCCATGATGCTGAAAAACGTGGAATAGTACAGTTAAAAAACAAGGGACTTATTTGGTACTTAAAAAAAATATAAGGAAAAAAAATGAAATCATTTACATGGGATAGTATAGAAGGCGCAATTTTTGATTTAGATGGAACACTCTTGGATTCAATGCAACAATGGCAGAGAATGGGAAGTACATATATTGAGCTTAAAGGATTAGTTCCGGAAGAAAAACTTAATGAAAAACTCTACCCTCTAACAATCATACAAACTGCACAGTATTTAAAAGATACCTATGGTATTGATTTAGACAGGGACTCAATTGTAAAAGAATGTAACGGGGTAATGGAAACTGAATACAACACAACAGTGCCTTTAAAACCATTTGTAAAAGATTTTTTAGATCTTCTAAAAGTGCAAAATATTCCTATGTATGTTGCAACGGCAACTGACAGGCACCTTGTAGAAATTGCACTTGAAGGCCATGGAATTGCAGAATATTTTAAGGAAATAATAACGTCTACAGAAGCCGGTAGTGCAAAAGCAGAATCATCTGCAATTTTTGATATGGCACGGAAAGCATTGGGGACTAGCCTTGAAAAGACAGTTATTTTTGAGGACTCTTATCATGCAATAAAAACAGCTCATAAGGCCGGATATCCTATCGCTGCTCTCTATGATTTAGCTGCAGAAAAAGATTTAGCTGAAATAAAAAAAATATCAGATTGGTATTCTGAAACATTTGAATTTTATGTAAAGGCATTGTCTTAATAGGCGTGAAATAGAAAAGGAGACAAAAATGACAAGAGATGAAGCATTAGCAATTTTTAAAAAATATAATACAGATGAAGGCTTAACAAGGCACGCCTTTGCCGTTGAAGGTGTTATGAGACATTTTGCAAAACTAGAAGGTGAAGATGCAGACTATTGGGGAAATGTAGGTCTTTTACATGACATCGACTATCAAATGTACCCAACAGAGCACTGTGTAAAAGCAGGCGAGCTATTAAAAG
>CAYJJW010000003.1:0-35181 GCA_964370555.1 uncultured Treponemataceae bacterium
TCCGTTTGGATTTAATGAACTAACCTATACGCAAAGTGTTGGCGAGTCTAAAAAATTAAACGACAAGTGCGGCCCTATGGTAATTATTAGCGCCGATGGTATGTGTGAAGCAGGGCGCATTGTACACCACATTGCAAATAATATTTCTAACCCTAAAAACACCATTTTAATTGTTGGGTACATGGCAGAAAACACCTTGGGCAGAAGAATCCTTGAAGGGGCGAGCGAAGTTAAAATTATGTACGAAGTGTATAAGGTAAATGCAAAGATTGAAAAGGTTAACGCCTTTAGTGCCCACACCGACTGCGTTGAAGCCGTAGAGTGGTTAAAAGAAATTAACACATCCAAACTAAAGAAGATTTTTATTGTTCACGGTGAAAAAAAATCGCAAGAAGGCTTTGTAAATTATTTGGCTGAGCGTGGATTTAAGAATACACAAATTGTAAAGCACGGTAAAAAGTACGAGGTGTAAAAAAAGAGTGAGCCTTTTGGACTCACTCTTTTTACGAAGTACGTATGAATTATTCTATTTCCACACTTTTGGTAATACCATGAGGCCACCAACAAAGAGTATCATTACCGAAACCCATGCAGCTAAAAGATTCATTGTAAGTCCACCTACAATAAATCCTACAAAGGCACATACAGCAATAAAAAGGGCATATGGAAGTTGTGTTGAAACATGTTCAAGGTGAGGACAACTTGCCCCTGTTGAGGAAAGAATTGTTGTATCAGAAATAGGAGATGCATGATCTCCAAATACGGCACCACCAAGAACTGCAGAAACACAAATAAATGATGTGTTTAATAATTCTGCACTCATCATGCCTTGGCTAGCTGCAATACCGGTTGCAATAGGAAGTACAATTGGAATCATAATACCAAAGGTTCCCCAGCTTGTTCCGGTTGCAAAGGCAATAACTGCTGAAAGAATAAATACAATTGCAGGAATAATCCAAACAGGAAATCCACTTGAAACAACTGCTTCTGAAAGATAAATACCTAAGCCAAGACCACCATCTGCAGGGGATGACTTAATAATTGTTCCTATTGACCATGCCATTGTTAAAATAATAAGGGCAGGAATCATAGACTTAATACCGTTTCTTAAAGCTTCTCCTGCTGTGTGTAATGTCATTAATTTTCGAGCAAGATAATAAATGTATGTAATTACAAGTGTAAAGATAATTGCATAAAACAATGCATAAGAAGAGTCTGTATTGTTAAAAGCATCGCCTAATGACATGCTTGTAATAGCTTGTCCAAAGGTTGTAATTGTCTCGCCATCCATTGCTCCTAGCCATGTTACAATAGGGAAGAAAAGCACTGCACTTACAATTAACACAATAATTGGGAAAAGCATATCAAGAGGATTTGCTCTTTCGTTTGATTCTTCTTCAATATCACCTGAGGTAACACCATATACTTCTTCGTTCCAAAGTTTGCCTGTTCGTTTTGTAAAAGCTTCTGAGCGAGCCATTGGACCAAAATCTCTTTTTAAGAAAATAACAGCTAAAACCATTAGTAAGGCTGTAAGAGCATATAAGTTATAAGGAATAGATCGAACAAAAAATTCAAGGTCTGTAATACCTAAGGAATCAAAACCTTCAGAAGAGCGGATAATTGACATAACTGTTACTACCCAACTTGAAATTGGTGCTAAAATACAAATTGGCGCAGCAGTTGAATCTAAAATATACGCAAGCTTTGCTCTCGATACACCATTTTTGTCATTGATGGGGCGCATAACAGTCCCTACTGTTAATGAGTTAAAATAGTCATCAATAAAGATTATAATACCAAATATAAAGGTCATAAATTGTGAACTTGTTCCACTCTTTAATTTTGCAGAAGCCCAACGCCCAAATGCACCAGCTGCACCTGTTTTGGAAAGCATACCAACCAATCCACCAAGTAGGGCACAAAATAAAAAGATACGAATATTCCATCCATCAGCCAAAGACCCTGCTAATAGGTCAGAAACATTCATAAGGGCAATTCCTGGATTGCCTCCTGCCACAATAAGTGTACCAGATAAAATACCTAAAAAAAGTGATACTATTACATCCTTAGTAATAAATGCCAGTACAATTGTTAGTAGAGGGGGGATTATTCCCCACATACCAAAGTGTTCCATAAAATCCTCCAAACAAATGAAGTAAAGCTATTTTTTTTGCTTTTCCCTCTTTCATAAAATTTTAATCTATAGTAATATTACCATGTAATTGATTTAAAATAAAGTTAAAACATGCATTTTTATGCAAAAAAAATACATTTTTATTAGGAATTCTTCATGACAGACACAAAAATTTGCTTATGCTTAACAGCAACAACCCTTCGCAAAAATCTTGAAATATTGAATGAATATAGAAAATGGATTGATATTGCAGAACTTAGAGCCGACTATTTAACCCCAGATGAAGCACTTAATATTCGTAAATTTCCTGAACTTGCAAAAATTCCAACTATTTTAACGGTAAGACGAACCAGTGACGGAGGAACCTTTTCGGGAGGGGAATCAGGAAGAACTACAATTTTTGCACGAGGGCTTTCTTTTGCGGATCAAAATGCAAGCAATAATTTTGCTTATATAGACCTTGAAGAAGATTATAATGTGCCAAGTCTTCAGGATGCAGCACTTGCCTTTGGAATAAAAGTTATTAGAAGTTATCATAATATGGAAGACTCCAACTTTGACTTTCAAGAAAAAATGCTAAAACTTAAAAAAACAGGTTTTGAAATTCCTAAAGTTGCATGCATGGCAAACAGTCTTTCAGATGTTACAAAGATTTTCAATGAATTGAAAGGGGTTGATTATGAGCACATAGTATGCGCAATGGGTAACTATGGTGTTTCTACACGAATTCTTGCAAAACAACTTGGTTCTCATTTAACCTATTGTTCTCCTCCTAACACAGATATGATGACAAATATAATTGGACACATTGATCCAATAATGTTGAATGACCTCTATGGCTTTAGAACAATGAATGCAAAAACACAAATATTTGGTGTAGCAGGGTATCCTCTTGCAAAAACAGATAGCCCAAAAATTCATGGCAAGGGATATCGAGATCATGGATTAAATGCTGTTTATGTGCCTATTAAAACAAAGTCAATAGATGAAGTTTTTGATTTTGCAGATGCTTGCGGGGCGAAGGGATTTTCTGTTACCGTTCCGCATAAAGAGACGGTTATACCTCTTGTGGATAAAGTGTCTAAAGAGGTAGATGCTATTGGAGCTTGTAATACTATTTTCAAAAGTAAATCTGGATGGAAAGGATACAATACCGATGCTGAAGGATTTAAAAGAGCCCTGGTAGAGTTTTTAGGCATAAAAAGCTTAAAAGGGAAAAAAGTTGCACTTATTGGTGCAGGGGGTAGTGCAAAAGCTGTTGCCTATGCGCTTAACGAACTTAAAGCAAATGTGTGTATCTTTAACAGAACAATTATAAAAGCACGAAATATTGCAGAACCGTATGGCTTTAAGTATGCCGGTCTTGGTCTCGCAGTACATGATCTTATAGATGAATATTCTTGGCTTATAATCCAAACTACGCCAATTGGAATGGGATTTGTAAAAGATGACCCAACAGAATCAGGAGATCCTTTAGAGTTTTATAACTTTAGGGGTGATGAACAAGTATATGATATTATCTACTATCCTGAAAAAACTCCAATTTTAGAGAGAGCAGAAAAAGCCGGGTGTAAAATTTGTAATGGTTATAATATGCTTCATTACCAAGCCTATGAACAATTTGAAATATTTACAGGAGTAAAATATGAGTAATTTATCTCAAACAGAACAAAAAAAACTGGTAGCCTATGAAGCAATTGACCGGCTCATTGAAAAAGGCCTTATTTTTTCAGGGGTAAAGATAGGTCTTGGAACCGGATCTACCGCAGTGCACACTGTATACAGACTTGCGGAACATAAAAAAAGTGGAAAACTTACCAATGTAAAAGCTGTTGCAACAAGTTTTCAAACTATAATAGCTTGTGAAGAAACAGATATTCCGGTGTATACACTTAATAGTAAAGATATAAATGCAGAACTCGATGTTTCAATAGATGGAGCCGATGAAATTGACCATAATAATAACCTCATAAAGGGTGGCGGAGCAGCACATGTGCTTGAAAAAATTGTAGAGTATAATTCAAAAAAACTGGTAATAATAGCAGATTCCACAAAGCTCGTTTCAACACTTGGAACACAATTTCCTCTTCCTGTTGAAGTAATTGCAGAAGCTCGCCTTCCAGTGCAAAGAGCCCTTGAAAAAATGGGAGCAAGATGTACAATTCGCGAATGTGCCGGAAAAGCAGGTCCAATAATCACTGATAATGGGAATCAAATTCTCGATTGTGTGTGGGAAAATCCGGTGAATCCTTCTGAAATGGAAGATAAAATTAATGCAATAACCGGCGTAGTCGAAAATGGTTTTTTTACAAAAAACAAACCACTTGTTATGGTTTCATATGAAGATGGAACAGTTAAGGAGATAGAAGGGTAGATTTTTTGTCATAAATGCAAAATCCATTTCCAAATACAATAGCCAAACAATACTGCCAAGAACTCATTCAAAAACTGGATGCAGAACAATGCCTCGACTTTGAACAACCTCTTGAAAGCCGTAATCCGCTTTTTTCAACATCATCGCTTTTTAAAAAACATGGCGGCATTATGTTTGGTATTCTGGTATGTAAAGAACACGATGAAAAAAGCGGTAAAATAATCGTTTTAAAGGCCTTTTCGGGTCAATTTGAAGGCTTTTGGAACATTGAAGCTTGGTGCCCACCTCTTTTAAGTGTAGAAGAATATGATGCCTTGGTTAAAAAAACAGACGAAGAAATACAAAATCTTACAAAAGAAATTAACAAGTTATCCACAAGCGATGGTAGATATAAAGAACTTTTTGATAAACGCTCAAACCTTTCAAAAAGAGCTTTTAAAAAAATACAAGAACTTTACCAATTTCATTGCGTAGACGGAAAAATAAAAAAACTCATCGATTTAAAACCTTCTCACATACCCACGGGAACAGGAGACTGTTGCGCACCAAAACTTTTATGCGAAGCCTTTAGACGAAATCTTGTTCTATTGAGCATGGCAGAGTTTTTTTATGGAGAAACAAACGCGTCAAAAACAAAAGAGCATAAAAAGTTTTACGAGCCTTGTGATGAAAAATGCTCCCTAATACTGCCTACTATGCTTGGCGTGCATATAATCTATAAAGATGATCATGTGGTTGTTGTTCATAAAGATCAAGGGATTTTAAGTGTTCCCGGAAGGGGTGAAAAAAATCAAGATTGTATTGTTGCAAGACTTAAAAAGATTTATCCTACTATTATAGAACAACCATCGGTGCACCGACTCGACCTTGATACATCAGGTATTATGATTTTTGCCCTTACAAAAGAAGCTCATAAAAATCTTTCTATGCAATTTGAAAAAGGATTTGTTATAAAAAAATATGTTGCGGTTTTAGATGGAAATATTCATGAAAAGAATATTGAAAAAGAAGGCACTATAGAGCTTCCTTTTAGGCTTGATATTGAAAATCGACCATTTCAAATATATGATGAAGTAAACGGAAAAATGGGGAAAACAGAGTATAGAATACTCGATGTTAAAAAAAATAAAAACTTTGAAACCAGTGAAAAATATGTCAGTTATGTGGAGTTTACACCTATTACCGGAAGAACACACCAGTTGCGACTTCATGCTTCACATAAGAAGGGGTTAGACATTCCTATACTTGGCGATAGGTTGTACGGAAATGATACAGACTGCTTCAATGATGAACTGTATGGAAAAGGAAAAAAACGCCTTTTGCTTCAAGCTTTTTATATAGAGTTTGAGCATCCTTTTTCAAAAGAGAAAATGAGTTTTGAAGAACAATTTGAATTTTAACTAAAACAAACCAGAAATATTTCCATCGTTATCTACATCAATTGCACATGCTGCAGGAACTTTTGGTAAACCGGGCATTGTCATAATATCACCTGCAAGCACAACTAAAAATCCAGCGCCGGAATATAATTGCACGTCACGTACAGGAAATACGTAATCGCTTGGAGCGCCGAGTAAAGCTTTATCATGACTAATTGAGTTTTGTGTTTTTGCGACACAAATAGGTATATTTCCGTATCCTGCTTCGGTATATTCTTTTATTTTCCGAAGAGCTAATGGAGAAAAATCTACACTTTTTGCTCTGTAAATATTTGTGGCAAGTTTTTCAATCTTTGTAACAAAAGGCTCTGAGAGCTCATAGAGGGGCTTAAAATTGGCCTTTTTAGTCGCAATAATACTTACAACTGTTTTAGCAAGGTCTGTTGTTCCTTGGCCACCTTTTTCCCAGCCTTCACTTAATACACATTCTGATCCAATGCTCTTGCAAAGATCCATAAGAAGTGCAATTTCAGAGTCTGTATCGAGTATAAACTTGTTTAAGGAAACAACAGAAGGAACTCCAAACTTTGCTATGTTTTCTATGTGTGTTTTTAGGTTTTCAAAACCTTTTTTTACCGCTTCAGTATTTTCTTTCGATAAATCTTCTTTTTTTACGCCACCATGCATTTTTAATGCTCGAATAGTTGCAACTATTACAATTGCACTTGGTTCAATTCCTGCTGCGCGACACTTAATGTCTAAAAATTTTTCAGCTCCTAAATCTGCTGCAAAACCTGCTTCCGTTACAACATAGTCTCCAAGAGCAAGGGCGCTTAAGGTTGCATTTACGCTATTACAACCATGGGCAATATTGGCAAAAGGTCCACCATGTACAAAGGCAGGAGTTTTTTCAAGTGTTTGTACTAGATTTGGACGAATTGCATCTTTTAAAACTGCGGCTATTGCGCCTGAAATTCCTAGTTCCTTAAGCGTTACAAATTGTTTTGAATAGTTTTTTGCAATAACAATACTGTTTAATCTTTTTTTTAAGTCTTCAATACTTTTTGAAAGACATACAATCGCCATAATTTCACTAGCAACCGCAATTGAAAAATGATCTTCTCTTGTTATTCCATCTGCACTTGCGCCAAGTCCAATTACAATGTTCCGTAATGCCCTGTCGTTTAAGTCTACACAGCGTTTCCATGTAATTGTTTTTGGATCTATATTAAGCTCGTTTCCTTGCTGGATGTGATTGTCTATGAGAGCTGCTATTAAGTTGTTTGCAATAGAAATTGCATGTATATCGCCGGTAAAATGAAGATTAATATCTTCCATTGGAACAATTTGAGAATAACCACCACCGCAAGCTCCACCTTTTATGCCAAAACAAGGTCCTAAAGATGGTTCTCTTAACGCAATTATTACGTTTTTCCCAATTGCGCTTAAACCATCTGCTAATCCAACACTTACGGTAGATTTTCCTTCTCCTGCAGGGGTAGGCGTAATTGCTGTAACAAGTATCAGCTTTCCTTGTTTGTCAATTGGGGTACTTTGAAGTTCTTTTAATTTCTTAAATGAAAGTTTTGCCTTATACGAGCCGTATAAATCAATATCATTTTCGTTTAGTGAAATCTTTTTTGCAATGGTTGCAATTGGGTCCATGTTATTTTTTTGTGCTATTTCAATGTCTGTTAGTATGCTCATGTTCTTGTTCCTCAAATACAGTTGTTATAATAGCCTTTGCCACATTTTCGCCATCCATTGCAGAAGAGACAATGCCTCCTGAGTATCCTGCTCCTTCACCTGCAGGGAATACGCCCTTTAAAACTGGGTTTTCACATGTTTGTGAGTGTCGGAGTATGCGAAGTGGGGTTGAAGTTCTTGTTTCTGGAGCAATAAGTACTGCGTCTTCGCAAACAAATCCCTTCATTTTTTTATCAAATTCGTGTAATGCCTCTTGTAAACGCAAGGAAATATGTTCAGGAAGCCATAGATCTAAACGAGAAGAAACAAGTCCCGGTACATATGATGTTTCCGGTAGTGTTTTTGAAAGTCTTCCTTCTAAAAAATCTATTAATCGTTGTGCAGGGGCTGCTTGAGGATTTTTTGGCTTTCCTTTTTTTGCCTGTTTAAAAGCTTCTTCTTCTATGCTATGTCTAAAATTTAAGCCTGATAATACATCATTTCCAAATTCAGAAGGTATATCTTCAGGTCTGGTTTCAACAACAATAGCTGCATTAGACCAAATTGAATTACGCTTTGATGCAGACATTCCATTAACAACAAGATGTTCTTGTGCACTTGAAGATGGTACAACAAATCCTCCGGGACACATACAAAATGAGTATACACCGCGTCCTGCTATTTGTGCCGTTAGTTTATATTCTGCAGATGGAAGGTTTGTTTCCTCTTTTGCGTGCCCGTATTGAATGGTATCAATTAAGTCACGTGGATGCTCTAAGCGAACACCTATTGCAAAAGTCTTTGCTTCCAATGCTTGTTGTAATACATAAAGAACATTATCACTGGTAACACTTGCATGTGCTACTGCAGATTTTGCTACTAGTCTATAAATATCATCTGCAGAGTGACCTGTTGTAAGCATAACTGCTTTTGTATTAATTATATCTTTTTTTTGAGTATCGGTATGTTCTGTATGGACTGAAGTAATGTGGTGGTTGTCATCAAAATCAAAATCAACGCATTTTATATTAAAATGAATCTCTCCTCCAAAAGATTTAATTGTTTCTATGATTGCTTCAATTATGTCAGGTAATTTTTCTGTGCCTATATGTGGGTGGGCATCTGATAAAATACTTTTATCTGCTCCATGATGATGAAATATTGAAAGGATATGAGATATATCGCCTCTTTTGTTTGAGCGAGAGTATAACTTTCCGTCTGAAAAAGTTCCTGCTCCGCCTGCACCAAAACAATAGTTTGAGTTTTCCGAAACATTTCCTGTTCTGCTAATTTCTGCTATATCTCTCTTTCGTTGAGATGTTTCGCACCCTCTTTCTATAACAATTGGTTGTATTCCCTTTTCTAAGAGGGTTAAGGCAGCAAACAATCCTGCCGGGCCTGCGCCTATTATTACAACTTGCTTTGATGTATCTACTTGTTTCCACTCAGGTACAAAACTGTTCTCTGGTGTTTCTCCAACATATACAGCATACCGTATATGAATTTTAACATCTTTGCGACGTGCATCAATCGACTTTTTTTTACTTACTATTGCCGATACTTCAGAACTACTTACATAGGTTCCGCTGTCACTCAGCATTCGTAATACTCTTTTTTTTACTAATTCTTTGTCGTCCTCTTGTCCAGGAAACAAAGTTAGCATTACCTCATAGACCATAAAAAGATTATATACTAAAAAAAGTATTATTACAACAAAAAAAGAGAAAATTAAAAATTCTTTACATAATTTTTAAAATGAGTTGATTTTACGAGGTTTTATGTTGTTCTTACAGCTGCTTTTGTATCTACGATGCGTCGCATATCAATAATATTGGCAACTACCATATATGTATCATATACTTCAAGCTTTCGTTTTTCAACAAATTTGTTTACTTCATCGCGAGCAACATCAAAGGGGAGTCCTGCCCAGTGAGAAAGATCTTGTATTGTTAAGTTAAATTGTCGTGATCTGTCTGCCCCTTGTGGATTTCTGTTCATTTCGTCAAACATTAAGAAAACATCTGCAATTCTCGCTTGAAGGTCTTCAATAACAAGAATTTTAAATCGTCTTTTTTGATCGTAGATGCGTTTGCAAAATAGTTTTAATAGGATAAGAGCAATTTGTGGATTTCCCATAATAAGAACTTCAAAGTTTTCTTTATTGAATTCTAATACTTCAACTCTATTTAATGCTACTGCGGTTGCAGAACGAGGTGTGTTTTCCAAAATTGCCATTTCACCAAAAAACTCAGAAGGCTTTAGAATATCTATGTTTTTCTTTGCGCCCTTAACACATTTTACCAGTTGAACTTGACCTGATTGAATTAAATAAAAACTATCACCCGGCTCGTACTCTGATATAATTACGGCTTCTGGCTCAAATGTTTTTGCAAAGCGTGAGAAAGTCGGTAAAGAAAACTGTTTTAATGCAGAAGAATTTCCGGTTATTTCTTCTTCTGATTCACCTACATGAGCTGCTTTTTTTGATCTTCCACCTTGTAAATCTAACCGGCGCTTTGATGAAGCATAAATTTTTGCAACTTCTTCTTTTTTTGAGGTGTTTGGAAAACGAGAAAGAAGCTTTGTACAGACATCACAACAGGCTTTGTATTGTTCATCATCAAAAAAACTTTGAGCAACAGAAAGCATACCAGTTACTTGGTCGATATCTACTTCACTTTTTAGTATTGATTCAGTTTTTTTATGTATTGCTCTAAGTTGATTAGAGAAAACGCGCAACATTTTCATGATAACTTGTCTGTTTCCACTAAACATTTTTTCAAATTCTTGTACTGTTAAGGCAATAGCGCTAGCTTCTGTAACAACGGTGGCTGTTTCTTCTCGTGGAAAATGACCCAAGGCAGATTTTACACCAAAAAATTCGCCTTCGCGAATATGTTCAGTGGATGGAATATTTGTTTCAATATCGGTACTGGTTAAAAGAATCATTCCTTTTTGGAGAATGAAAATTCGCTCGTCCATGTCGCCTGCGAAGTAAATAATAGATCCTTTTGTGTACTGCATTGCCTTTGGCATTTGTTACCTCTATATATATTATATCACATAATTTATTTTTTTTCATTATATCATAAAAATAAATTTTATGATATAGTTTTTTTATGATTGATTTACATATGCACTCAAGTGCTTCCGACGGCTCATTAACTCCTTCAGCCCTCATAGCCTATGGCGCTTCAAAAGGGTTGCAAGTTATGGCACTTACAGACCATGACACCATTGCCGGTTTAACAGAAGCTCAAGCAGCAGCACACGAACACAATATAAATCTAATACATGGTATTGAATTAAACATTCAATGGCCCACCGGGGAATTTCATCTTCTCGGTCTTGGAATAAAAAAACCATATACTTCCCTGCTTGACATTATTGCATTTTTACGCAAAGCTCGCAATACACGAAATGAAGAAATCGTAAAAAAAATGCAAAGTTATGGCATAAAAGTTTCTGTTGAAGAACTTAAAACGATGTTTTTAACAGAATCACTAGGTAGGCCGCATATTGCAGATTTTTTGGTTTCAAAAAAAATTGTAAAAACACGCCAAAAAGCCTTTGATAAATTTCTTGCAAGGAATATGCCGTTTTATGTACCCAAAGTTGGTGCTAATTTGGATGAAGCTATTGTGGCAATAAAGGATAGTGGTGGAATCCCTGTGTTAGCACACCCCTTGTCTTTGTATCTTTCATGGGGGAAAATTGAACCCATATTACAAGATATTTTTGATAGGGGAGTAGAAGGAATGGAAGCATGGCATCCGGGGGTGCGTGTGGTAGAAGCAAAAAGGCTGGAAGAAATGGGAAAAAAAATAGGCTATTTTATTACTGCAGGTAGTGATTTTCATGGTGAACATGTTAGAAGCGACAGAAAAATGGGGAAAACCAGTGGCGGCCTTGCAATTGATGATAGATTTTGGCTTAATGAATTACAGCCTCGTTTAAACGCTCTTTTATAAAAAAACTTTTTTTTCAAAAAAATTGTAAAAACTCTGTTTTTTCTTCAAAAAAATACAAATAATATAGTATTACTAGGAGAAAAAATGAAAGTTATAAGTTTTTCACCCTTTGGATATGAAGGGGCGTTAGTTTCAATTGAGGTTGACTTACGAAGGGGTATTCCTCTTGTTGAAGTTGTGGGGTTGGCAGATAATGCTGTAAAAGAAGCTCGAGAAAGAATGAGAGCTGCTATTAGAAATTCAGGTTTTGAATTTCCATTAGAAAGGGTATTAATAAGTTTATCCCCTGCAGATGTTAAAAAAGAAGGGGCAGGGTTTGATCTTGCAATAGCCCTTGCCGTGCTACAAGAAAAACTAAAGCTTGATTCAGGAGAATCAATAACACCTAGTTTTCATGAAAATATACGTATACTTATTATGGGCGAGCTTCAGTTATCCGGTAATGTGCGGCCGGTACGAGGGGTTCATGCCGCTCTTTCAACTGCCGCGGAAAATGGAATCCAATATTGTATTATTCCCGAAGAAAATGCACAAGAAGCAGCAGGCTTAAAAAATATTTGTATTTTTACGGTAAAGACGTTATGTGATGCATATAATCTTTTAATAAAGTTGCATTCAAAGAGTTTTTTCGAAAAAATTTTGGCGGCAAAAACATCGTCTGAGCACCATGAAGAATCTATTGAAGAGGTAGAATTTGCACAGCTTGACGGAAGTTTTAATTATTCTACGGTAAAAGGACAACCAATATTATTAAGAGCCTTACAAGTTGCCGCTGCTGGATTACACAATGTAATGGCATATGGCCCTCCAGGTTGTGGAAAAACACTTGCACTTCAACACTTTCAAACCTTATTACCTCTTCTTACTGTTGAACAAGCACTTCCTGTTACAAGAATATATAGCTTAGCAGGAAAATTAATTCCCGGTGAAAGTCTTATGATAGAGCCCCCGTTTAGAATGCCTCATCAAAGTTCAAGTCTTGAAGGAATGATAGGAGGAGGGCCATTTTGTAGACCTGGAGAAATTTCTTTAGCCCACAATGGAGTTCTTTTTTTAGATGAAGCTTCAGAGTTTAAAACATCGGTTTTACAAACACTCAGGGTTCCTTTAGAAGATGGTAAAATAACATTGAGTAGGGCTGGGAGAAGCACGGAGTTTCCTGCGCGATTTCAACTTTTGGTTGCTTCTAACCCTTGCCCTTGCGGAAATTTTGGATCTAAAGATAAAATTTGTCTTTGTAGCGCGCGTTCTGTTGAGCAATATTGGCGTCGTTTTTCTGCCCCTCTTTTAGATAGAATAGATATTCGAGTTTCTTTGGAACGAGCAAGGATTGAATATGACTCTACTCAAGAAAGTATGTCTACCGAAGATCTTCGAAAAGACATAAAAACTGCAACCATTATTCAGCGTAAACGGCAAGGAAAACCTAATAGCTATTTAAGCGTAACAGAAATTAAATCTTTTTGTCGGTTAGACGAAAAGACAGAAAACATACTAACTCAAGAATCTCTCCGTTATGGTTTTTCTGCCCGAGGATTACACACCTGTATAAAGGTTGCACGTACAATTGCAGACATGTGTGAAAAAGACAACATAGAATTATCGCATATGCAAGAGGCGCTTCAACTGCATAAGGATGATGGTATAATGTTTTAAGTGATTTCGATAAAGCCTGCACCTATGTTGTTCATAGTGTCAAAAAAACCAGGGAAAGAAACTTCATGACATTCAAAGTCATTTATCACAACTTCTTCTCCGTCATAAAGGCCTAGTGCCAAGCATGAAATAGACATCGCAACTCTATGGTCATGAAAACTTTCAACTTCTCCGCCATGTAAAACAAAGGCATCGTTTTGTGCGCCGGTAGCGGTAAGTGGAGAATGCCCTCGTATAATTAAAAAGTCTTCTCCGTCTTCTATATCTGCACCAAGCTTTTTTAATTCACTTGTCATTACCGTAAGTCTGTCTGTTTCTTTTTTTCTACAAACACTTACATCTTCTATAATTATTGTTCCTTCAATAAAACAAGCAATGGCCGCGAGGGCACATATTGCATCTGGATACCCAGAGCAATTTACACGAAGCTCAGCATTTGAAGATGCAACAGCTAAGCGTCCTTTTACCCATCCTTTTTCTGAATTACAAATTGTTGAGTTTTCTCCGCCTCTAACGGTAAGAGTTTTACTGTCATTGTTTAAAACAATATCGGCTCCAACCGCTTGCAAAACTTCTACAATGGCATCATCACCTTGTGTACCTGAAGTATCAACTTTTTCAATAACAATACTACTTCCTGAGATAAGGGCTGCAATTAATGGAAAGGCAACAGCTTCCCAATCAGAAGGAACAGCTACATTAAAGCCTTTTATAGTATGTGGCCCTGATACCGATATTTTTTTATAATCGTGACTAATTGATACAGGAATGCCTGCTCCTTCAAGCCAATGTTTTGTCATTTTTAAATAAGGAGTTTCTTTTGGGTCTGTAAGCTCAATATTTGTAGTGCCATCAATTAGGCTTGCAGCCATCATCATTCCACTTATATACTGAGAAAGCCTTCCATCTGTTGTAATGTTTCCAGCTTTTATTGGGCCTTGAATTAATATTGGAGGTGAATCGCATTCCGGTCTGCTTATATGGACTGTTGCCCCGGCTTGCTCAAGCAAACTTGCCAAATGTTTTACAGGTCTTGTTCTAATTGACTTATCGCCGGTAAAAATACTCCACCCTTTAAAAGTTGCCGCAATGGGGCTTAAAAAATAGAGAACAGAACCGGAATTTCCTACATCAACAACATCATGAGGAAGGTGCGCGTTTTCGCCAGCTCCAACAACTTTCCAAACTTTAGGATTTGAAAAATCAGCCTTTGCGCCAAGTTTTTCAATAGCTTTTGCACAAGAAACACAATCTTCACCTGTTAACGGATTTTCTATTTCTGAATTACCATGGGCAATTGCGGCTAAAATTAGAGCTCGTATAGTATGACTTTTTGAACCGGGAACACTGGTAGTTCCTCGTAAGGTAGATTTTTTTGCACGTATTTTCATACCACAATAGTAACATAGAATAAAAAAGAATTCATCTCATTTAGCGATAAAAATAACACTTTTTACTAATAAAGTGGTTGTCTAAACCTTTTTACATTTCTAGCTTGACCAATTAATAGTGTAGTTGTTTTTCCATCTTCTTGGCTTAGTGTTACTCCTGCATCACCATCTTTTTTTTCAATTTTTATAGGACGTCCTGAAAAAACACCTGTTGCGCAGGTAATTTCTATTAAGTTTGAAGAAAGTATAGCTTGTTCTATAACTTGTATTTTTCCCATAAAATCTATACCGCTTGCTTCAGTTTTTTCGCTTCGAACTGTTTCTCCAATAAGCTGTTTTGGGCTAACAATGAGCTTTCGGCTTATTCGCTCAAGAAGCCCTTCTTTTTGCTCAATAGGCAAATTAAGATTTTCCAGTTCTTTTTTCATGTTTTTTATATGTTCTAAAAGAGAATGTTCATCATTTGTAGATGTTTCAAAATAATCTAAGTGCATTGAGTTTTTACTTTGTAAATCACTAAAGGGAAGTATATCAGGCTCTTTTATGCTATTTTTAGGAAGACCAATAAAATCAAGAGAACTTTTTTCTACTGCTTCAATCATTTCTTCTCTCGTTTCAAAATCAAAAATGTAAATTCCTGGAGCAAGTATTTTTTTTATTCTTGGTTTAAGCATGATATTATTTTCAATTTGTACAATTTTTTCTTGTGAAACTTGCAATACATATCCGTGGTATAATGAAGCTGAATTATAGGTTTCAAACCATTCATTTATTGAAAACGCGAGATTTTGTGAAATACTGTTCCCGGAGGCTTTTTCTAAATTTTGTAAAAGAGTTTCGTTATTTTCTCCTTTGTCAAAACTACGCATGCAAGAAGCTCTAGTTATTTCAAAACGACAAACGGTATCATAACTTTCTATGTTCATACAAGCAACAAGTGGAAGAAATATTTCTAATGGCACACACTGTAAAAAGGTAACTGAAAAACCTGCATTTATGCTCATAAAAGGTTTGTTGTCGGTAAAAGAAATTTCATTTTGTGTATCTTTGTTGCAGTAAATATCTTTGCCGTTTATGTCTTTTCCTAAAATATGTAAAACGCCAAAATACACAAGTCTATCTATAAGTGCTTTTTGAGTAAAATCATCTTCTTCGCCTAAAGAGGGGTTTTGTGCTCGTTGTAATACCTTTTCAAAAAAACCTTTTTTTTGCTCAGTTGGCCCTTTTTTTTGAGTGTTTTTTAATATAAAACTTAAGCGCAATAAGGTTTCATTTGTAAAGCCTTCTAAAGGAATTTCATCAAGAAGGCTTTTTGTAAAATTCGATTGCTTTATTAAGATGTCCCGTGGAAAGCGTCTAAAAGACGAAATACAAATATATATTCTTTGTGTTTCTTGCGACAAAGAACTAAAGGCTTTCCATTTTTTTTCATTAATGCATAGGTTAGATCCATCATGAAAAAACAAACCAAGGTTTACAAAAGCATTGTGAAAGGTAGCTAAAAACTCAATAGGTATTCCATAAAAAATAGTTTCTAAGTTTGCAATTGTTTTTTTCTTAAAAGATCCATCAGCGCGACATGCATCAGGAAATTGAGCAATAAACGTATACCAAGATGCAAATAGCGATGCATTTAAAACAGGGTAGTTTTCTTGTTGTGTTGCAGAGCAGGCTTTTTGTGCTACAGGAATTAATACCGACACATTAAGAAAGGGTTTAAGATTGTCTTGCAATAAAGGATTTATTTCTAAATACTCTTTTTTTGTTGTTGAATCATATGAATAATATATTAATAAGCGTTCTTCTAAATTTGATATGTAGTCGTATAAATAAAAGGTGGAAAATTCTCCTTCAAAAAGAGCATGAAGCGCTTCTTTTGTTGGTTTTTCTAGTACATGGACTGCGCTTAAAAAAATGATATCTTTTTTTGAAAGAAGCGATACAATTGTTTTCTTATGATCTTCTTTATATAAAAAAGAAACCATGTCATTTATTAATCGCTCTTTGTTGTAGGGTGTTTTTATTGTTCCAATATACATGCGAACGATATTTAAAAACTTGTTTTCAGGTAAACGAAAAAGAGATTCTTTCCAAAGAGAAAGGTTTTTTAGTTCATTGCTCATTGGCCTTCTCCGCATTCCGGGGTATCTAAATAGTCCGGAATTTCATCAATAGTGTTTACCATCTTATACGCGTATCCTTGCTCTGCTAAAAATTTTTGCCTATTAGCCCCAAAAATATCTTCTTCTGTGTTTCTTGTTATCAAGGTAATAAAGCGTGCAATCTTTTTTTTAGGCCTCAAAATTCTTCCCAAGCGTTGAGCTTCTTCTTGCCTGCTTCCAAAGGTTCCGGATATTTGAATGGCCATTGATGCATCGGGTAAGTCAATGGCAAAATTTGCTACCTTTGAAACAAAAAGCACCCGTATTTCATTTTTTCTAAATGATTCATAAATTGCATCACGTTGTGCGTTTGGAGTTTTTCCTGTAATAATTGGTGCTTTTACTAATTCTGCAAGTTCATTTAATTGGTCTAAGTATTGTCCAATAACAAGTATTTTATCATCTTGAAAACGTTCTATAAGAGATACCACCACAGGAATTTTTGAGGGATTTTCACAGGCTATTCTATGCTTTTTGCGAAGAGAGGCGGTAGCGTACTCGATTTGCTTTTCTTCTGCCATATCGAGTCTCATTTCAATACATTCTGATTGTGCTATCCATCCTGAACGTTCAAGTTCTTTCCAAGGAACATCGTAGCGCTTTGGGCCTACAAGGCTGAATACATGTTTTTCAAAACCATCTTCGCGTACTAAGGTTGCAGTTAAGCCCACACGTCTAATTGCTTGTATTTCTGCCGTAATTCTAAATACCGGTGCAGGCAAAAGATGAACCTCATCGTAAATTATTAGTCCCCAATTTCGCTCATTAAATACGTGAAAATGAGGAAAAGGACCTTCTTTTTCAGGTCTCCATGTTAAAATTTGATATGTTGCAATTGTTACCGGCTTTATGATTTTTCTTTCGCCGGTATATTCACCAATCACATCTTCAGTTAAATCAGTTTTATCTAAAAGTTCGGCTTTCCACTGGTGAACAGCTGAAATGTTTGTTGTTACAATTAAGGTGCTCATTTGAAGCTTTGCCATTGTTGCAATGCCTACTACTGTTTTTCCGGCACCGCAAGGCAGAACTATTGTTCCATAACCTGTTCCAGCCCCACCATCACCTAAAAAAGCTCTAACAGCTTCCTTTTGGTAATTGCGAATTATTAAGGGTTTATTATTGCCCATTGTTTCTTTGATGTTAAAAGTGAGTTTTTCTCCATCGCGCAAAGGAACTTCATCTTTTACCGGCCAAAGCTGGGTAATTAATTCTTGCTTTATAATACCTCGGTTTATTAATAATAAGCGAAACCCAAAAAGGCCTGTGTTTAAACTATCTTCACTTACAGGGGTGAGATATTTTAAGAGTTTTTTATTTGAACAAATTTCTTTAAAAATAAGTAGTTCATCACAAACCAATAACAAGGTGGGCTCTCTTAATACATCTTTATTTTCTTCTTCGGCAAAATCTTGAGTATCGGGTACCAAGCGCAACTTTCCAAAACGTGCAGCAGTTTCTTTTATCCAAACCAACACATTTTGAGGAATGTCAAAGCGTGAGTATTTTTTTAAAACACTTGCAATATCATCAGCAACAAAACCTGCGCTTGCAGCGTTCCATAACGAAAGAGGAGATAGTGTATACGTATGTAAATGCTCAGGTGAACTTTTTAACTCAGCAAAAGGAATCAAGGCATCACGACACTCTTCTGCAAGAGGAGCGTGTACATCCAATAATAGAGTTTTATCACTTTGAACAATCAGGGGATTTATTTGTTGCATAAAGTCCTATTTTAATCAGTTAAACTAAATTCTGCAAGGTGTCCTATATTTTTTATTTTGTCAATAATATCAAAAATATCTATTGACGAAGGAACTCTAACATAAAAAGTTATAACAATAATTTTTTTTTCAAAATCACGGGCTAAATCAACATTGTTAACTGTTAAGCCATGCGATACCAATATTTTTTCTAAAGAGTCTACATCTATTCTGTTATTTAGAAACGATAAAACTAGTTTTTTTGCTCTGCCTGAAGGAAAATATTTTTCCTCGATTTTTTCCACAATAATAATTGCCGAAACAAGAATAAAAACCGTAGCCAAAGCCGGAATAATAAAGCCTGCCCCTATAGTTAAACCAACGGCGGCAGCACTCCATATTACAGCAGAAGAAGTTAATCCTTTTACATTCAAACCTTGAAGAACGATTGTTCCTGCTCCCAAAAAACCTATTCCGGAAACAACCTGTGCTGCAATACGAGAAGGGTCGCCTGAACTTCCCGGCATAAGTGTTCCTGTATAAATTGATAAAAGCATTAATAATGTTGAAGAAACACTTATGATAGTAATAGTGCGTATGCCAATAAATTGATTTCGCTTTTGTCTTTCTGCTCCCATTATTACGCCACAAATAAAGCTTAAAACAATTCGCACAAGAGATGCATACCATGTAAGCTCCGAATGAAATAAAATGGTATAGACATCATAAAAGGACATTGCCCCTCCTCATTTATCGTTTAAATAATTGCCATCCCGCAGAAGCTTTTGCTCCAATTTGAACCCACTTTGCAGCAGTTTTTGCTTCTACAATGGGCTTTGCACTAGAACTTTCTACATAGGGAAAAAGCCATGGGCATAAAGAGTTTGCATCGTCTGTTGTTCCCGGGCACTCAACTAATTGAATGCCAATAGGCGCTGCAGCATATTTTGTAGCAGTATTTTCAGCAAAAGCTTTGAAGGCAGCAACAGCAGCATCTACTATCGGACCTGCAGGAGGTGCCTCTGTTCTTTTTTGTTGCTTAACTGCATCCACTAAGGAAGGGTGCGTTTTTAATATAAAACAAATATTACCTTCTCCTTTTTTTGAAAACCTTTCTAATAACTCTAAGGTTAAATACATGTAACCGGCAAATAAGGTATCAAGTGCTCTTGAAACAACTTCTAAGCCAGTTTTTTCAAAATCATTTACATATAAGGGTGTGTCAAAAATTAAAAAAGCAGTATCAATCTTTCCAAAATTTGTTTCTGTTTCTAAAACAAGGGTACGAGCAGAAATAGGAGATGCCCGGTTCCACGCAAAACTAGGAGTTGAAGAAGTTGTTTGTTCTTTGTTGTCAAGAAGGGTAACCATTACATTATTACCATTATGTATAGCATAATTGGCAAAATCTTCGCAAAAAGGATACTCTTTTCCTGCAACTAAATATGTTTTTTCCATAACACATACAGTATATCATGCTATGCAAATTTTCTCAAGTACATTGATGTATATGAAAAAGTAGGTAATGCACACGCAAAAGTCTTTGTCTTTCAAGCTTGACAATTTTGGCAACATAGATAATAATTTAAGTAGTCTCCGATATAAAACAGTTATTGAGAGGTTTTATGAAAAAATTATATAGTCTGTATCTTCTATTGCTTTTTTTTGTATTGGCATGCCAAACACCCCCGGAAAGTAGCGAAGAAGAAACACAAGAAATTACCCTTGAAGAATCTTTTTTGCTTATAGAACAAGATATTGCGTATACTCGCGGTTCATGGATCGGAAATGAGTTTGCAAGTGAATGGTATGGCTTTCGCTATCAACCAGCCCCAGGAATAATAAGCACTTCAGAGGAAACATTAAAAGAAATAAATGCAATGCTGTCTATGAACTTTGATGGCCCAGACGCAGAACTTGAAGATTACACAAAGATGCAAATAGCCTATGAAGTTATGGATAAAACAGGTGATGGTTCTACAACATTGGAAATTTTAAGTGAAAAAATTTTCTCTGAAGATTTATCAGTCGAACAGTATGTTGAAATTCTCACAATGGAATTATCTATTACTCACGGACGCGATGTTGTTTTTGCCGAAAATACCACGCGCTTGTTAGGAAACTCATATTATTTAGAATTATCAGCAACAATTAACATTGATGGAAACACCATATACCAAACAATTTTATTGAGCAGAAAAGGGGACAGAATTGCCACTGTTCAACTCCATTATAATGACATACAGATGTTGGAAGAAATTCTTAGTAGTTTTAAGCCTTATTAAAAAATAACCTTTGTTTATCGCAATATAGTTTTGATATAAGGCTAAAAACCCAGTAAAAACCCTCAAAAAAATACTTGCGCCTACACAAATGTCATGTTAAAATTAAAGTATCAAAAATTTATTTGGAGGAAGTATGGAAAAACTCTTTAAACTTCAAGAACGTGGCACAACTACTAAACAAGAGATTTTAGCAGGCGCTACAACGTTCCTTGCAATGGCTTACATTTTAGCTGTTAACCCCGGTATGTTATCAATGACCGGAATGGATGCAGGTGGTGTGTTCACCGCTACTGCTCTCTCTGCAGCAATTGCAACATTAATTATGGCATTTGCAGCAAACCTTCCAGTAGCTTTGGCTCCCGGTATGGGATTAAATGCATTCTTTACATTTACCGTTGTTTTGGGAATGGGAGAATCTTACCAACTTGCTCTAACAGCAGTATTTTTAGAAGGTCTTGTATTTATTTTGCTATCATTCTTAAATGTTCGAGAAGCAATTATCGATGCAATTCCCGACAGCCTTAAAAAAGCGGTTGCGGTTGGTATTGGGTTATTTATTGCTCTTATTGGGCTTGCTAACGCAGGTCTTGTTGTAACTGATGCAGGAACAACCGTTGCCTTTTCAGAACTTTCAGGCGCTCCACTTGTTGCAGTAATCGGACTTATTATTACAGCTATATTATACGTACTAAAAGTCCCAGGCGCAATTCTTCTTGGAATTCTTATAACTACTATTGTTGGGGTTCCGTTTGGTGTAACAAATATTCCTGAAGGATTCTCTCCATTCTCAGCTCCTGCAGCTCCAATCTTTATGGAATTTGAATGGACAAGTGTAGCAACATTAAAGTTCTTTACAATCTTCTTTACATTCTTCTTTGTTGATATTTTCGACACCGTAGGAACACTCGTAGGTGTTGCAACACGTGCAAACCTTATTGATGCAAAAGGTAAAATTCCTCGTGTAAAACAAGCTCTTTTATCAGACGCTATTGGTACAACTGTAGGTGCAGCCCTTGGTACATCAACAGTTACAAGTTATGTTGAAAGCACCGCAGGTGTTGCTGCAGGTGGACGGACAGGTCTTTCTTCAGTAGCAACAGCAGTTCTATTCCTATTATCATTATTCTTAAGCCCTCTATTTTTACTTGTTCCAGGTGCAGCAACAGCTCCTGCTCTAATTATGGTTGGTTTCTTTATGCTTGGTGTGGTTGTTAAAATTAATTTTGAAGACCCAACAGAAGGTATTCCTGCTTTTATCTGTATTCTTGTTATGCCATTTGCATACTCAATTGCAGAAGGTATCGTATGGGGATTAATTTCTTACGTTATCTTAAAAGTAGCAACAGGAAAAGCAAAATCTATCTCTATTGTTTCTTGGATATTGTTTGTAATATTTATTGCAAGATTCTTTATGTAATACGTAAAAGCTGGCATCCTTGCCAGCTTTTACTATCGACTTTTGCTAACGGAGGTAATCGATTAGCACAAAAGTCGTTTATTTATGAGTTTTAGCATCATCCATGGTGCAATGAACAAATATTTGTTTCATTTTTTTTTCAATCACATCTATATTTTCTTTACTAACTTCTAATACCATAACATTCGGATGGCTTTTTACTTCATCGAGCCATGTTTTATAATCCAAGCTTCTTATAACACCCAGTACAGGTATTTTCCCGTCAAGGCATGTAAACACTTCACTTTTAAAGTGTTTACAGTTTTCTTCAAAGCGACCAAGTTCATCCATAATAATAAGATTTTTGTTTTGGCTGTTTTGCAAAAGTTCTGCACCGTAGCTTTCAAAAATATCGTCAAAAATCGTAATGCTTCCTGAATTCCATTGCATTACAGTTTTTTTTTCATTTAGGTTTTTTACGGTAAAAGGTGAAATGTATAAGGTTTTTTCTTTGTCTGATTGAATGTTAAAGCGAGTAGTAAAACCTCCAACACTGATATTGTCTGGCAGGCTTGTAACTATGCTTTGGATGAGAGTTGTTTTTCCTATGCCACTTTGCCCTGTTAAAAATATATGACGAGAACAAGTAGCAGAGGACTTAATGTCTAAAGATTTACACACTATTTTGTTGCAATTACTTCAATTTCAACAAGTGCATCTTTGGGAAGTCTTGCAACTTCTACACATGAGCGAGCAGGAAATTTCCCTTCGGTAAAAAATCCTGCATATACTTCATTCATGCCGCCAAAGTTATTCATGTCACTTAAAAAAACCATAGACTTAACAACATTGTCGAGTGAGCTTCCTGCAGCTTCAAGAACTGCTTGTACATTTTTCAATACTTGCTTTGTTTGTTCTTGGATAGATTCGCCTGCAAAGTCTCCAGTTGCAGGATCTATAGGAAGTTGTCCTGATGTAAAAACTAATGAAGAAGTTTGTACTCCTTGTGAATATGGTCCGATAGCTCCGGGTGCTTTGTCTGTTGAAATAGAATGTTTCATATTTGCCTCCATAGAATTTTTATTTGCTTAAGCAGTTTTTATATTTTTAGTATATCATCGAATTGTGTTTTATGGTATACTAAAAATGAAATTTTATAAAAAAAGTGTTATGATATATAGTAGGAGTTATTGTATGGTTACACGTTCAATGGCAGAATTGGCAAATTCATCTTTTATGTATGTACTCGGAGGAAGTGTTGCTCTTTTTATTGCACTTCTTTCAGTTTTTTTTATGGTCAAATCATATAAAGCGGCTATTGTAGCAGGTATAGATAAAAAAAAGATACATGCAGTAATTCGCTCTAGTTGTATTTTTACCGTTGTTCCTTCAATTGCTATCTTACTTGGCCTTGTAACTATGTCTGGTGGTTTAGGCGTTCCTCTTTCATGGATTCGCCTTTCAGTAGTAGGCGCTGTTCAATATGAATTAATTGCAGCCGATGCTGCGGCAAGTGCTGCGAATGTTCCAGCTCTCTTATTAGATTACATAACACCCGAAGTATTTGTTTCTATTGCAACAGTAATGACACTCTGTATTACATCAGGTCTTTTATTTAATATCTTTTTCTTAAAAAAATACACCGGTGGCATTCGTAATATGCAGCAAAAAGATAACAAATGGGGGCGTTTGGTTGTAGCTTCAATGTTTATGGGGATGATATGTACTTTTTTAGGTACACCAATTATAGATTGGCGCCTTGATACAAGCGAGGGATGGCTTTCGCTTGCCGTTATGGCTGTTTCTGCAGCAATAATGTTTGGCTGTGATGTGTTTGTAAAACGATACAACGCAAAAAACTTGGAAGGATTTTCTCTTCCCATTAGCATGATTGCAGGTATGGTATTTGCAATGATTGTTTCTAATGCACTTGGATTTGGAGGCCATTAATGAAAAAATATAGTGAAAATATTCATGTAATAGGCCGTTTATGGTCAGTTCTTTCATTAATGGTAATTTGTTCTGTTCCTGTTATTCTTAGTATATATTTAGGTGTTATGCCTAATGCAAGCTATGTTTTGGCAGGGATTTTTCGAGTTGGAATAATTTATATCCCTATTGGAATTATTGAAGCTCTTACCTATACACCTATTTTGGGCCCTGGAGCTTCTTATTTAGCTTTTGTTACCGGAAATCTTACAAACTTAAAAATACCGTGTGCAATGAATGCTATAGAAATAAGTGGTGTCGAGTCTGGTAGCGAAGAAAGCGATATTTTATCGGTGCTTTCTGTTGCTTCATCAACTTTGGTAACTACCGTAATATTGTTAATTGGCGTTATTGCTTTAGTTCCTCTTACGCCAGTATTATCGTCACCCACACTTGCCCCCGCATTTACCAATGTAGTTCCTGCTCTTTTCGGAGCTTTAGGATATATGTTTATTTCACAAAATCCAAAAATTGCTGTGCTTCCTATTGTTTTTATCCTTGCTTTATTCTTGATGTTACCGCCATCTCTTGCAGCAAGTATTTCAGGAGGATTAATTCCTATAAGTGTTATTGTAACTATTATAGGTGCCAGAGTGTTATATAAAAAGAACTGGGTATAAGAAATTTTATAACAACATATGTTACAACGTGATAGGAGAGTTTAGTTGTTACAGTATGATTTGAAAATAGAAGTAGCCTCTCTTATTACTATGGCGATAATAATGCTTAATCTTTTTTGGGATAGGGGCGTTGATTCGCGTCGTAATCAACATTTTAGAGGCATTGTCTTTGTTTCATTTTTTTCTATAGCTATTACAATTATTACAACTTATACTTCTATGCACTTTAAGGAGTTTCCTTTATGGATAGTAGAACTATTTAAAGTACTGTACTATATGCTGTTACCAAGTTCTGCTGTTGTGGTGTTCTTATATGCTGTTTCGCTTCGTAAAGTTAAAACATCTTCTTTAAGTATCAATAAAATTTCTCTTGTTTTATTACTACCATATATCATTTACATACTTTTTGTATTATCAAATTATTGGTTTCATGGTTTCTTTTCAATTTCGCCAACACTAGGATACGTTAGAGGTCCCTTATATCAAGTGCCGTATCCCGTGTCATTTTTTTACATTCTTGGTATTTTTATTGTAGCAATAATAAGTAGGCAGGAAACAAATAGAGGTATTTGGTTTATTTTATGCATAAGCATGGTCATAATAACGCTCATTGTTATGTGTCAGCTCTTTGTTTCAACAATTATATTTAGTGGTTTTGCAACTGTTACTGGTGTTTTACTTATATTCTTATATGTTCAAAATGTAACCAAGGCAACAGACTCTTTAACAGGACTTTTTAATAGAGACAGATTTACCTACACGTTAACAAAGTTTATAAAACTTCGATTTAAGATGTTTCGAAGCGATAGAGAAGTAAAAATATTTTCACTTGTTGTATTTAGTCTTAGAAATATGAAAGCAATTAATGAACGCTTTGGTTTAGTGTATGGAAATGGAATCATTGAAGGAGTTGGAAAATATTTTAAAAAAGCTTTTCATCCACACGTAGTGTATCGTTATAGTGGTGATGAATTTGCTATACTTATCAATGAACCAGAAGAAACATTAAATGTTATGTTAGAAGAAATTGCAAATCGTTTTGATTATCCCTATAAAATTGATGAATTTACAACGGAAATAAACCTTAGTGTTGTGTATGCACGAGTAGACTTTCCTACTTTTGGAAAAGATGCCCGAACCTTGTTAACTGCACTTGATTATTCAATATCATCATTAAAAAAAGGATTAATAACGTCAAATTTTATGCATGATATTTCTATATTTAATACTATGAGTAGAAGAAATAAAATTATAGAAAGACTTAAAGCTGCTATAAAAAATGATGGATTTGAAGTGCATTATCAAGCAATTTATTCTACAAAAGAAAAAAAATTCACTGGTGCAGAAGCCCTAATTCGAATGAAAGATAACATAGTAGATCCTATTTATCCAAATGAGTTTATTCCCTTGGCTGAGGAAACAGGACTTATAATAGAAATTACCTATAAAATAATCGAAAACGTGTGTAAAGATTTGCGAAGCTTAATAGATTCCCATTGTAATAATGTAGATATAACATCTGTTTCAATTAATTTTCCATACACCCAATTTTTAGAACATGATATGGTTTCAAACATGATGTCAATTCTGCAAAGATACGATATTTCTCCAAGCTGGATTAAAATAGAAATAACGGAAAGAGCTTTGATAGATGAAACGGTGTTAATTCATAATATAATGACCGAAATGAAAGAAGAGGGCTTTGTGTTTGAATTGGATGATTTTGGAATTGATTATTCAAATATGAGCATGGTTCTCGACTTACCGGTAGACATTATAAAAATTGATAGAAGTTTAGTTTTAATTGCTACTGCAACAAAAACAAATCAAGATTTTTTTAGACATTTCATTAAAGCAATTAAAATTACCGGACGCACCTTAATTGTTGAAGGTATAGAAAAAAAAGAACAAGTAGATTTTTTTGAATCATGCGAATGTGAATATATTCAGGGGTTTTTCTATGCAAGGCCATTAAACTTTGATGACTTTGTTGCATTTTTATTAAAAAAATGTTAGTATGTATCTAGGAAGAGAGGCATTTATTAAAGGAAGACATTGGTGATTCAATACAATTATGCAGCTGAACTTGCTTCATTTGTAATAATATCAATATTATTGCTAAACCTCTTTTTAGAAAAAGAACTTGATTCAAGGCGAAACCGTTTTTTTAAAGGTATCGTTTGGGCTATATTTTTAATTGTATTTTCCACCTTAATTTCTACCTATATGACAATGAATGTTTTGCCGTATCCAATATGGCTTATAGAACTTGTTGTTGACATATATTTTATATCATTACCACTTGCCTTGGTTATGGGATTCTTATATGTAAAATCACTAAAACGAAGCAGAAATACTAAAGCGCAAATTTCATTAACAACTATTTTACTGTACACACCATATTTTCTCTATGTTGTTTTTATAATAGCTAATCACTTTTCACACAGTATTTTTTTAGTTTCGCATGATCTTGGCTACATCAGGGGAGATTTTTATCTTCTTCCCTATCCCGTTTCTTTATTTTACATTATTGCAATATTTATTGAGGCCTTTCGTAGTAGGAATTCAATACATAGAGGGATAGGTTTTGTAATCTGCGTAAATGTTATAGTTATGGCGGCTATATCTTTTTCACAACTACTGTTTCCTGATATATTACTATCTGGGCTTGCAAACGTTGCTGGTGCCTTAGTGGTATTTTTGTACGTTCAAAGTGTAACGAGATCAACAGATGGCTTAACAGGATTTTATAATAGAGTTAGGCTTGCCTATGATGTAGAAAAAAAAGTTCGTGCGTATGCAAGAAAAAAAGATAATTCAAATACAGCTCAGTATGAGTTTTCTCTTGTTTTGTATAGTCTCAGAAATATAAAAGGAATAAACGAACGTTACGGCCTTTTAGGTGGGGATGAACTGTTAGAGGGAGTTGCTATACACCTTCGACAAGTATTTAAAGGCTATCAAGTGTATCGATATAGCGGAGATGAATTTGCCGTTTTAATAGACAGAAAAACAGACGATAAAGAAAGGCTTATCCATAGAGCAGCAGAGCGTTTTGACTGTCCTTTTTATGGTGAAAGTAGCAAAAAAGAAATGACGGTAAATGTAGTGTATGCGCGGGTTGATTTCCCCGAATTTGGTACGGAAGCTAAGCCATTGGTTTCTGCACTTGATTATTCAATCTCATCATTAAAACATGGAAAATATAGAACAAATTTCATGCATGATCTTACAATTTGTGAAAAAATGGGTAGGAGAAATAGTGTTATAGATCGAATAAAGTATGCGCTAGACAATGATGGTTTTGAAGTTCATTATCAGCCAATTTATTCTACACAAGAAAAAACCTTTAAAGGAGCGGAAGCTCTCCTACGCATGAAAAAGGAACTGGGTTCAATTTATCCTGATGAGTTTATTCCTTTAGCAGAAGAAACAGGCTTAATTGTTAATATGACATACATGGTATTAGAAAAGGTCTGTGTCGATTTACGAGGTTTGCTGAATAGATATGGATCTAAGCTTGATGGACATTCGATTTCAATAAATTTTCCTTACGCACAATTTTTAGAACATGACCTTGTTTCAAAAATTATGATTATATTGGATATGTATAATGTTTCCCCTAAACAAATTAAGATAGAAATTACAGAGCGCACCCTTATTGGCGATGCTGGGCTTATTAGTGGTGTAATGCGTGAGATGCAAGAAAAAGGATTTATGTTTGAAGTGGATGACTTTGGTGTGGACTATTCAAATATCAGTTTAATATTACACTTGCCAGTTGAAATAATAAAAATTGATAGAAGCTTGGTATTGCTAGCAACAGCAAAAGAAAGTTACGAGGAATTCTTTAGACTCTTCTTAAAGGCAATCCGTTATACCGATAGAAAGGTAGTTATCGAAGGTGTAGAAACTAAAGAACAGGCAGACTTTTTTACAAGTTGTGGAAGTGAATATATTCAGGGGTTTTACTATTCTCATCCTCTCCACTTTGATGATTGTTTAAAATTACTCGATGATATTTTGTAGGGTGCTTCGTAAGGTCTCATACGAAATGTGACCCTACGAAACGCGGGCGGACGGAGGGGGCTCCCTACGCAGGAGCTATTTTGTGCTCATTTCAATTCTTTTTTCTCTTATCTTTTGTAAGGCTTCTTTCATTGTATTCGAATTAGAAGATATTACTAATTGTTTAAGAACTTCCAAAGAACTTTCAAACTTTTCAATATGCTCCAATAGCTCTTCCTTATTCTCGATAAAAAGCTCTGTCCATAAAGGAGCGTTGATCATTGCAATTCTAGTTAGGTCTTCATAGCTACCACCACCAAAAGCGGTTATTTCTGTATCTTCGGCAGAATCGACAAGTGCAGATGCTATAATGTGACATAGCTGAGAGGTAAATGCTATTTTATGGTCATGACTTCTAGCTGTAGTTTCTATAACTTTTTTAAAACCAATAGCATAAGCAAGATTTTTTAAAAATGAAATATTTTCAGTTTTTGATGTATCGGTTGTCACTATTATGTAGTTTCTGCCTTTGAAGATATCCGCCGAGGAATGCAAATATCCTTCTTTTTCGCTGCCTGCCATGGGATGTGCTGGGATAAAGTCTACATCAGTTCTGTTAAAATTTTTTAAACCTTCTACAAGGCTAATTTTAGTTCCCGCAATATCTGTAACAATTGCACCTGGCTTAAAGCTATTCTGGTGTTCTATTAAAAAATTTAGTGCTTGCTTTGGATAAAGACAAATAAAAACAACATCACATGATGAGAGCATTTCGTCTACATTTTCTACTAAAAAATCTTTATCGATTATGCCGTCGTTTTTTGCAATTTGCAATGTTTTTATATCTTTATCGCAAGCAAAAAGGTTTAGCCCTCCATCAATAAAAGGACTTGCGGCAATTGCGCAGTTCCTGATTGCCTTAGCATATGATCCTCCCATGAGGCCGAGTCCAATAAAGCCAAATGTTTTCATAATGTCTTTCCTTCGAGTGAAGCGTATGCAGAAATCTTTTTCATCATAACTTCAAATTCTTCAGGTGTTACCGACTGTTCTCCATCGCTTAATGCACATTCTGGGTTGTTGTGAACTTCTATCATAAGACCATCAGCTCCTACTGCAACTGCAGCCTTTGCTAAAGGTTCCACCATCCAAGCCATGCCGCACGCATGACTTGGGTCAATGATTACTGGAAGATGACTTTCCTTTTTTAAGAATGGTACTGCGCTAACATCAAGGCAGTTTCTGGTATAGTTATCGAATGTTCTGATGCCTCTTTCGCAAAGAATAATATCGTTGTTTCCTGCTGCCATTAAATATTCTGCAGACATTAAAAACTCTTTTATCGTAGCGCTAAGCCCTCGTTTTAAAAGGATTGGTTTGTTGCAAGTGCCTAGTTCTTTCAAAAGGTCGAAATTTTGCATGTTTCTTGCCCCAATCTGAATAATATCTACATTATCAAATTCATCTAGTTGTTTTATAGCCATAATTTCTGTAACAATAGGAAGCCCTGTTTCTTTTTTTACAGCTTCCATAATACGCATACCATCTCCACCCATACCTTGGAATGCGTATGGAGACGTTCTAGGCTTAAATACTCCGCCACGCAAAAACTGTGCTCCACTTGCTTTTATAGATTTGCCTATTTCCATAAGCTGCTCTTCACTTTCTACAGAGCATGGTCCCGCCATTACGGCAAGCCTATTAGATCCAATAATAAAGTCATTGCCAGCTGTTTTACCTTTGACCCTTATAAGTGTGTCTTCTGGGTGAAACTTCCTGTTTGCTTTTTTATACGGTTCTTGTACTCGCATTACCTTGCTAACTAGGTGGTGAATTTCTAAGCTTTTTTCATTGATAGAAACAGTATCTCCAACTAGACCCACAATAGTGGTGTTTTCACCCCTAGAAAGATGGGTATCTAATCCTCGACCATGAAGCATTGCTAAGAATTCTTGAAGTTCATGTTCTTCTACATTTGGCTTTAATACAACAATCATTTTTTTACATCCTTATTTTGTAAATTTATGTAAACATAAAAAAAAGGCCCCTGCTTGGAGCCTTTTCTTGGTATATCCCATACTATTATAGTACTATTTTACCTGCGTTTTTGCTCCAGCAATTTTTTGAGAAAAATAGTAATAATAGAAATATATTTTGTTCATATCAACAGTATATGGTATTGAATAAAATGAGTCAAGGAGGTTTACTGCAAATACAGAAAAAATATAATAGATTTTGTTGATTATAGGCGTTCTTTGTTGACAAAAAAAATAATAAGCTTTATCATTCAGCTAGGTAAAGCATTGATAAAATGCAGCAAAATAATAGAGGGGGCAGGCAATGGTTAGGGGATATTTTTATTTAATAACAATTATATTTGTATTTGCTTTAACATCCTGTGACATGTTTACTTCTTCGTTGGGCACTTCAATTAATCATAGTAAGTCGATGGAGAATTCATCTGTAGAAGAACTTGTTAGTCTTCTTAATTCTGAACAAATACTTTCGACTGAAGATGCAAAAGCTATTGTAAATATTTTAAACGAAAAAAACATGGACGAATTTCAAAATTTGTCTTATGACGATATTGGGACAATTATTTCGACCATAGCATCTGCTATCTTGCCGTCACCGAATGATATAATAGAGTTTATTGATACCCAAGCATCTGATGAAGGTATGTCCTTAATGGATGTGCTGGTGACTGATGGCTTGAGTATGGTTGATTATTCCATAAACACATGGTTAATTGAGTCTTTTTTTATTGATGATGAAACAATAGAAAACTTATTAGTTGCGAAACCCGATGCAGTATTACTTGGGACTATTACACTGCTTATTGTAATGGTAGATTTCTTTGAGCTTACATCAACTGAAGATCATCTGCAAGCTTTATTCGACAATACTTTTATAGAATTAGCTACTGCCTACGCAAATGGATATATTGAATTCGATAATAAAATTACCGAAGAGGAAAAGGCCATTGCCTTGGCCATATTAGCAACTGATCTTGGTATTGAAAAGGAAAAAGCACTCAGCTTGTTAAATGTTGCTATTGCACTTTATTGCATGGATCAAGAAGAAGGACTTTCATCTTTTGGTGGATTAGAAGAGATTTTTAATTCTTTTTTAGATAGTGAAATAGAAAGTGCAACAGGAAATGAATGAGTAATATATGAAGAAAATTTTATTCATAGTCATTATTTTAGCTTTTCTTTCTTCCTTAAACTCGCAAGGGTATGTCCCAAAGGTGCCCGTGTTTACTCCTACAAGGCATAATGCCATTGGTGGTTATCATGTTACAGATACTACAGATTATTTTACACTGTTTGCAAACCCAGCAGGTATTCCTGTTTCGCAAGGAAAGGCTACGTGGTTAAACTTAGACACATCGCTAGCAAATGCAGAGTTTTTTTATGAGCTAATAAAAATTGCTGCAAATGCCGTAGCCCTTGAAGAAACTGGAGAACCTTTGTTTCAAACAGAGGGGGATCTAATAGCTTTACTGGGAGAAAGCGGAATTAATATTGGGTTTGAACATATGGGACCACTTGCATTAGGCTCATTGCACGATCTTGGGTATGGAACACTGGGTTGGGGTCTTTTTTCTAAAGTAAGGTTGTTTGCAATAATTCCTACAATAGTGCATTTAGATGCTTTGGCTGGTTTTGATAATATGGCGCAACTTACATACGCAGCCCCTATAATTGACAGTAATAATCACTATCTATCAACGGGAATAAGCGCTAAAGGATTATTTATGTTTGAGGTAGGGGTTGCAAATGTTGAACCAATTGAGTTCCTTACAGATATAGAAAATATTAATAGCATTATTCCCATGCTGGCTCATTATGGAATTAGTACAGACATCGGATTATATTATACTTTTTATGATATTTTACGAGCCGGCATTGTTTGGAGAGACCCTATAAATTATATTTGGACGCAAGTATATGGTATTGAAAATATTACAGAATTTGAACTAGGCAAAATTTCAACGAGGGGGAGTGATACAAGCTCTGTGGATCTAGGTGTAGGCATTGATATTCCGATGGGAACGGCCGATACCATTTTTACCAATTTTATTGTTATGTTTGATTATGTAGACCTTGTTTCTTTGTTGGATGGGAACGCTGCAGATAGGAATCCTCTGCTAAATCTTTCTGCAGGCACTGAACTTACCTTGTTCGATGTGCTCTCACTTCGTTTTGGGCTTTCAGACTTATACTTTAGTGCAGGGGTAGGGTTGCGCCTGAAAAATGCAACTTTTGATTTTGCTATTTTTGGAAATGAACTTGGCTTAATTCCTGGATCAATTCCACAGTTAAATACATCATTTGCATTTAGTATTAATTACTGATTATTATTTTCACTGAAGATTTCTCTCTTATAGCTTATCAGACAAAAAAATCCCTTGCACATTTTTGTACAAGGGATTATAAAAACTACTTGTTAAGAATAAATTCTACTCTTCTATTCTTCCACCAGTTTTCTCTATCATCTAATGCAGCAACAGGAACACGTCCTCCTCTACCTACTGTTGTAAGACGGTTTGCATTTATGCCGTATTCAACAAGCTTTTCTTTAACATATTCTGCACGGTCTTCACTAAGAGGAACAAGAGGGATGTTTCCATTTGCAGTTGAAGTTTCCTCTGCTTCGGTTCCACTAATGTTGTTCGCATGTCCTTCAATGGTTACGTTGTAGTCTCTAAACTTATTCAAAATTTCCGCAATACGTTTAAGGACTCTTTCGTTGTTATCAATTACCGATTGGTCAAGACCTCGTTGTGGGTCTACATTTTTTCCTGCAAAGTCAGCATTATCACTTCTGAAAATAATAGAAGGTACTTGCATTTTTAGCACGTCGCCAATTCTAATAACAAGAACATCAATTGGAATAATACCTTCTACGGTTGTAGTCATACCAACTGAGTCTGTAACAGTAAAGATGTATGGATAATCTACTGCAGATTGTACTAATTCTCCAGAGTTACTTCTACCATCCCAAATAATTCTTTCTGTGATAGAAGACTTACCAGATGTGGACCAGAATGCTCTGTTTTGCGGATCTTGAATATCAAATTTCCATGATGTAAATGGAACTAAGCTTTGGCCTTGTAATCTAATAAATAAATCATCATCAGAACCATCATTGTCAGGACTAAAGTATTCAGGAGCCGTTTGTACCGCTAACATTGGAGGGGTAACCGTGCTAATAAAAGGCGCTGAAGTTACAGATACTAAATCGCCTTTTTCATATTCAAGACTTAATACTGCACTTAAGTTTCCTTCTGCAATTTTTCCAGAGGAGCTAATACCATCCCATTGAATGGTTGAAGGAACATTTTCTTGGTCTGCATTATTCCATACTTGCACAGTTTCATTTGTGTCAGTATTTGCTATAGTAAATGACCAAGCGCTAATACCATCTTGTACACTAGTGCGAATTGTAAATACTTGTGTATCTAAAACTCCGTCGTTGTTTGGACTGAATGCTTCGTGCTCAATTGTTGCATATGCTGTAGCTACTCTATTATCAATTTCTATACTTGCTATTGCTGCTTCAACTTTGTTTCCAGCTTTGTCAGTACTTGTAATGGTGAATGTGTAAGAACCGTCAAGAGCTACGTTTCCAGCTTCATCTGTTCCATCCCAGTTGTATGAAGGCACAGTTCCGTTCCAGCTTAGAGATTTAATAATTTCATCATTTGTATCAGCTTTAATTGTTGCAGTCCATAATTCTTCAGTACTAGATTGGATATTTAGAGGAATATTATCTCTGTTGCCGTCGCCATTTGGACTAAAGAGTGTATAAGGTACATCTACGGATACTTCAGGATATGTAGAGTCTAAAATAAAACTAGGAGTCGTCACAGTAGTTTCGCTACCGTTGTTTGAAAGAGTATAAAGTAGTGCTGAATATGTACCATCTGTTGCACGAGCACCTTCATTTGTTAAACCGTTCCATTCAATGCTTCGTGGAAGGCTTCGTTTTTCTGAGAAACTTCGAACTTCTTGACCGGTTTCATCAAGCACTGATAATTTATATTCTGCAACTCCAGTATTAGTTCGAATAATTGGAGAGAAGGTAAGTGTATCTCTTACTCTATCACCGTTTGGACTAAATGCGTCTGGGCTAACCGTTAAAATAACCTCTGTAGTACCTGTATTTAGTTCAATTGCAGTTGTTTGTTGGTCTGTTACGTTTCCTGCAAGGTCGGTACTAGAAAGTACATATTTGTAAAATCCATCAACAATTTGTCCTTCGTCAGTAACACCATTCCATTCAACAGATTCTGGTGGAACTTCACCAAAATCCCATTGTTTTACAATTTCATTTGCTTCATTTATAATGGTTCCGGTCCAAGCTTTTTCTTTTGAACCTTCTTGTCGAATTGTTACTGTGTCGAGTCTTCCGTCTC
>CAYJJW010000004.1:0-33562 GCA_964370555.1 uncultured Treponemataceae bacterium
GTGTGGGAAAGTAGGAAGCTGCCAGGCTTTTTTTTGTTTAAAAAAAGCCTGGATATTTTGGGCTAAAGTAGAAACCTGTACAAAACGTACAGGTTTCTTTATTTTAAAGTCTCGGCGTTAAAGAGCTTGTGAGATAGTTCATGAACGCCTTTATGTTATTGTATTTGTAGGTTGATAAATACTTGTATAGGGAATAAGAGTGTGGGTAAGTAGATAGCCGTTAATCTAAGCGATAAACCCTAAAAGGCCGCCGAAGGCCACCGTTAAGCCCGCCAATTATTTTATGAATACATGCGAAGTGGGATACTCAGTTTTTTTACTAACCGGTTATAACTGGTTATAACCGGTTAATTTTTATGGATTTCAATAGAAATTCTAGCAATTTTTTTGTAAAATATTGAAACTGTTTTTTGGAAGTAGCCATTACAGAAATCAAGAACATAATTATAGGAGAATTGTAAATGAAAATGAGTAGAGTAGTCATGCTTTTGTTGTTTGCAGTAATTTTTATTTTGGGAGGCTGTGTATCTCAGTCTGCAGTATTAAAAGGTGATGCTGAACTTACCGAGGATAAGGGTTACATTTATGGTAATTTTGAATCAGCAAATATTAAGAGCTCAGGAGCTATTGCTTTGAGAGATACCTTACGGCTCGTAGTGGAAAATAAAGAAACACTACAAATGTATACCTTTCTTTGTGGTCCCAGTTCGGAAAGACTAAAGGTTGTTGAAGTTGTACCTGGAAGTTATATAGTAAAATCAATTCAAGCAATACAAAAAAATAGTATGGCAGGTTCAAGTGTTAAGGTGTCAGAAGATATCAAATATGATTGGTATAATCTTGAATTTGAAGTTGCTCCAAATACAGCTGTATATTTAGGTGATTTTTTAAGTGAGTCTGATAAACGTACTGGTGTAAAAAATTGGTACTTCCCTGCACCAACAGATTCTTTTGTTCTTACAACTGAACAAGTTAAGGAAAAGTATCCCGCATTTGTTTCTAATGCAACAACATTTACATCGAATATCGAGATTCCTATTCCTGATTATTATGTACATATTTTTGAATTAAAAGACGTATTAACGCAAGAAGAGTTTGAAAAATATGGAGAAAATTTTACTCTATTTGATAACAAATAAAAAGGAGAAAATAAAAATGAGTAAGAAAACATTAATAGTTTTAGTTAACATATTATTTATAATGGCAACAGTTTATACAATAGATTATGGACTAATGGATATCGACGATACATTAAACGATGATGCAGGGTATGTATATGGTAATTTTGAACTTGTAACATATGAAGGTGCTTTAATTCCTAGTAGTGCAACTATCGGAGTTGTAATAGAAAACGTTGACACTGAAGATGATCACAGCTTTATATTAAAAAATAAAAAAGATATGTTACAAGTAATGAAACTAGAACCAGGTAACTATAAAATTACACAAGTTGAATATCTTTCAAAAGGTTCCTTTAATAGCTATATTACCAAAAAGAAAGAACCTTTTGACGTAAATTTCAAATGGTATAATTCTGAGTTTACAGTAAAGTCCAATACAGCTCTTTATTTAGGAGATTTTGAAGGAATGACATATAACTCAGTATCTAAGTCTACAGGTACTTTATACAGTAATAGTCAATCGTATACTAATTATCAAATTAAAAGTCCCGCAGAAGGTTTTAGTAAGGCTACAGATGACTTAAAGATGCTGTATCCTGCTTTTGATTCTATAAGTCTAGATTTTGTTTCTAATATAAAAACACTTGAAGATAGGGGCTTTATTAATATTAAGAATATTATGACCCCAGAAGACTATTCAGTTTTCTTAGAGAGAATTAATAAAGAAAAAAATGATTTTGAATCAAGTCTCTCAGAAGAAGGACAAAACTTATTTAATTCATTATCGCCTGAACAAAGAGCTCAAATCCAAGAGTTGATGGAAGCGGCAAACAATTCTGCAGAATAATCAAAAAACCTACACTAATGCTGTGTAGGTTTTTTTAATTTAAATCGTAATTAGCTTTTCATCATTTTGAATAATTTCAGTCAATGGTATACCCATTGGTTTTACCTCAATGCCGAGGCTTTCGAGTTCATCTACCACGCCAAATTGAGTTGCACAGGCTACGCAGGCGAGTATTTTTACCCCTGCATCTTGAGCCGTTTTAAGGCTTTCTTGAATTGATTCATTTTCGGCTACCAGTTTTGCGGTGGCACCCCATATTATAACATCAACCTCGTCCCACCACTTTTTAAGCATTGCATTCGTCGAATACATAAAGAGCATTTTTTGAGCTGTGTCGATGTTGTTGTTTGTCCAAAGAATAGATAATTTTTTCATTTTTGCCTCCATAATTATTATAGCATGGAATTCTTTTGTGTGCTAAAAAAAAATACAAGGGAGGATAAAATTTTAAGTAATAAAAATAAAAATCTGCGTAATAAGCGTAAGCTGTTGATTAAAACTATGTTAGAGGTTTTGAAAAAACCTTAATTTTTTTTAAGAGTTCCTGTGTTGTAGAAGCATTGTTTTCTTCAGCTGCCATTAAAAAGAGCTTTGCGCATGTTTGGGCATCTGATAGTGCATTGTGGGCATCGTACGTTATGTTAAAATGCTCTGCAAGGTATGGAAGGTTGTGTTTTGGAAGGTGTCGCCACACTTTACGAGCAACTTGTACTGTGCAAATACTTTTTCGTTTTGGGATGCTAAGGTTGTAGTAATTGAGACACCCCTTGAGCACTCCCATATCGAATCCTGCATTATGGGCCACAAAGGGGCTATAGTTTTCTTTATCGCTTTCCTTATTGAGAAATGGTACAATGCTATCAATCCAAACTTTATCAAAATATGGCGCTTTTTGAATCATTTGAGGGGTAATGCCGTGTATATCTATAAACCGTGGTACAAAGTAATTTGTAGAGGGTTTTATAAGTGTGTATAGCTCGTCGGCTATTTGCCCATTTACGTAGCGGATAAGTCCTATAGAGCATGCACTATGTTTGTCGAAGTTTGCCGTTTCAAAGTCTATTGCAATAAAGTTCATCAAAACCTCTTTTTTACATAGCGCATAAGTTCGCTTAAATTCTCAATTTTTCTCGACGAATTTCCTGAGCGAACAAAAAAGGCTTCGCCTTTATTTTCGGTATTTATGTAGATTGGCTCATCACTTTCTTTTATGGCAATGCAAGCAATTTGAGCGTTGCCAATTGTTGAAAAACTGCACTTAATTTGGCTTACACAAAAATCTTTCCCAAACTCTTTATCTATAAGATTTCTAAGGTGCAATTCGAAATAGTCTGCATCGCCGCTTTTAAGGGTTGAGTAATCATTTTCTAATCCAAGAACTGTACCATCATCCTGAACTCCAATTAATAATTTTCCACCATTTGCATTTGAAAATGCCGCTATTGATTTAAGTATAACCTTTTCTAAGTCTTTGTTTAAATCATTGTTTTTGTAGTCCCATCTTAGACTTGATTTAAATTCAAGTGATTCGCTTTCACCCTTTTTTATTAGTTGTAACATTTTTTCTTCATCGCTTAATCTAAAGTTTGTCTTTCTTCCAATAATAAGCAGTAAAAAAAGTGTAAAGCCAAAAAATGAAAACAAAATCATTACGGTAAACAGTAAAATTTGACCTGGACCACTAATTGAGGCCTCTGTAATAAATAACTGCATTCTAAAAGTATTATCGCCAATTGAAAATGTTATTTCTGTTGTACCGTATATTTCATTGTTTATTGTTCTTGCTATTGGATTTTCTAGTTGTGGTAAAATACGCCCTCTTTGATTAGCCGGCAAAAATAGTGATTCATCAACTTGTTGTATATCGTGATAGCGCTCCCATTGTGAATCATTTAAAACTGATATAATAGAGTTTCCTCTATCATCGTGTATAATTGAAAAGCCTTCGATTGTTGAATCTTGAAGAGTAACATCTGTTAGGGGAAGAGCTATTTGTAGGCAAGTTTTCTCATCATTGTGAAGTATATAATATGTAATAAGCTGAGGAACCTCATTGCTTATTTTTATGTTACTCCATATTATTTGACCTTTTTCTAGTTCAAGCGGCATATCGGTTTCATGTATTATTTTAACACTACTAAAATAACCAGATTGCGAAAACATATCTAAAAGAAGATCATCCTCAATAGTTACATCACTTCTACTTATAATTTTTTCAACCTCAACCAATTGAGACAACGGAGTGTATGCCATTTTAAAAGACATAGAGTAGTTTTGCGCAATGAGAGTGAGTGTATCTCTGTCAATGAACCATGTTCTCATTATGTGTTGACCAATAAATAAAAATACACCTAACGAAAATAATAGTATAGCAATCGCAAAGAGTTTTTTTAAGTGTTTGTCTATTGTTCTTTTCAGTTTATTTTTTAGAGTCATACAATTAGTTTATTTCCGTATAGTCTTCTTTTGCTGCTTGACCTTTGTGTACATAATTCTTTGTATTTTCATGTGATGAGGCTAAATCTTCTTTGCTTAGTGTACGTACCACTTTTGCAGGGCTTCCAATAATAAGAGAGTTATCAGGGAATTCTTTACCTTGAGTTACAAGAGAACCTGCACCAACAATTGAGTTTTTACCGATTATAGCACCGTTGAGAACGGTTGCTCCCATGCCTATGGTTGAGCCTTCTTTTACAGTACAAGAGTGTAATATAGCACCATGACCTACAGTAACATTTTTTTCTACTATGCAGGGAACATCAGTATCAACATGAATAACGGCACTGTCTTGAAGGTTTGAGTTTTCTCCTATAGAGATAGGAGCAATATCTGCCCTAATGGTTGCCGAAAACCAAATTGAAACATTTTTTTCAATAGTTGCATCACCTGCAACTTCCGCATTCCATGCTATAAAAGCCGATGAATCTATTTGGGGAACTAAATCTTTAATTTTATGTATCATAACATGGATTATACCGTATAATCGGTTTTTTGTATAGTGATATTAATAAATGCAATTATTTACAGATCTGTGAAATTTTGTTTGCCATATTATGAAGGGATACTTGTTCTTGAACTCCCCCCATTTCAAATGCAACACGAGGCATTCCATAAACAGTAGAAGTTTCTTCATCCTGTCCTAATGTTATAGCTCCTTGCCTACGCATTTCTGCAAGTTCTACAGCACCATCTTTTCCCATGCCTGTCATAATAATACCTAGAGCATTATTTCTATATTCTTTTGCAATTGATTTAAAAAGTACATCAGCTGAAGGTCTGTGTCCGTTACAAGGATCGTCATCTGTTAAATGTATTACTGTTGCCAAGGGTTTTTTTTCTACAACAACATGTTTATTTCCTGGTGCTATAAATATTCTTCCAGGCTTTAATAAATCACCTTCCTCCGCTTCTTTAACTTCTAAGGGACAAATATTATTTAAACTTAATGCAAACTCTTTTGTAAAACCTTCTGGCATATGCTGAACAACAACAATTGGTTGTTGTAGATTTGGGTCTATGGCTGCAAACACTTCCCGAAGAGCATTTGGCCCTCCTGTTGAAATACCTATTGCAATTATGTCTATTTTTCCTTCAGAACGAATAGGTGTAATGCTTGTTTTTGAGTTTGCTGCAACTAGAGGTTTTGTATTTACAGTGGTTTTAGCAGTACTAAGAGGTGTTGAAAGTTTTACCCCCTTTTTTCTAGCATAGTTTTCACCATATGTTTGGATAAGTTTTCCAAGGTTATCGGCCAGTTCATTAATTCCGATTTTACCAGAAGGTTTCAATAAAAACTCAGAAGCTCCAAGTTCAAGACATTCCATTGTCCACGTTGCCCCTGAGTGAGCAATGCTTGAAAAAATAATTGTTGGAACGTCGATACCTCTTTTTTTTCGTTCTTTCATGAACTCTAGGCCATTCATTACTGGCATGTTGAGATCAAGTGTAACTACATGATAGTTTCCTTTTGATAGCATTTTAAGAGCCAGTTCGCCGTTCTCAGCAGTATCTATTGAAGCATTTGGTATTGCTTGTAGTATGAGTGATGAAAAAAGCTCTCTCATTAGCTTTGAATCATCAACAATTAGAATGTTTATAGTAGACATTAAAAAATCCTTATGGTGTTAAGTGTGATACAAAATTACTTTTTGTGGTAAATGCAAGCCCAATCAGTTTTAAGGAAGTCAAATTTTGTATCCATTCCAAAAAGAGATTCAGAGTGTCCAATAAAAAGATATGATTCGCTTTCCATTGAATTGTAAAAAGCATTTACTGTTGCAGTTTGAGCAGGTACATCAAAATAAATTAATACATTTCTACAAAAAACAATGTCGTTATCTAAGGTGCTTGAGCTATGCTTTAGATTATGATAGTCAAAGCGAATAGTACTTTTTAAGTCTTCATTAATTTGGTATCCACCTTCTACTTTTGTAAAGTACTTTAAAAGGTATTTAGGAGGAACCCCTTCACACTTATTTGCAGGATAAAAGCCCTGTTTTGCTGTTAGAATACACTTTAGCGAAATATCAGATGCAAGAATTTGAAAAGAATAGCCAGGCGGCAGTATTTCTTTGAGAACCATAGCAATTGTATATGGTTCTTCTCCTGTAGAGCAACCGGCGCTCCAAACCTTAATTACATTTTTACCCTTTTGTCTTTTTTTCTCAAGTATTTTAGGTACAACATAATTAATTAATGTATCAAAATGAGGTTGATTTCTAAAAAATCGTGTTAGATTAGTTGTTACCGAGTCAAGCATCCATTTCATTTCGTCTGTACTCGACGTAATAAGCTTATGGAGCTCATCGAGAGTGTTTAGCTTTTTCTCTATTAGACAGAGTCTTAAGCGTCCCTCAAGAATTGTGCGATTAACATCGGAGAACGATATTCCACTTTCTTTGTAAATTAATTTACTGAATAATTCAAATTCACTATCGGTTACAACACTACTCATATAAATATTATATAGTATAACATAAAAAAAGTAAACACTTGCATAAAGACTATTGACAAAAAATGCAAGAGATGTGAAAATCAGGGTATGAGTAAATATATTTTGGTAACAGGCGGAGTGTGTTCCAGTCTTGGAAAAGGTGTTGCAGCTTCAAGTATAGGCAGTTTATTAGAGTGCAGTGGATTAAAAATCGCAATGATGAAATGCGATCCCTATATTAATGTGGATGCAGGGAACATGAGCCCATATCAACATGGTGAAGTGTATGTTACTGCAGATGGAGCTGAAACCGATTTAAACTTAGGTAACTATGAAAGGTTTACAGATGTTTCATTAACAGCACTTAATTCTGTTACGGCAGGGCAGATTTATGAATCAGTTATAAAAAATGAACGTGCAGGGCGATATAATGGACGTACCGTGCAAGTAATTCCTCACATAACTGATGAAATAAAACGGAGAATTTATCTTATTGGATCTCAAACTAAAGCTGATGTTGTAGTTGTAGAAGTTGGGGGAACCGTAGGAGATATAGAATCAATTCCGTTTCTTGAAGCAACCAGACAACTTGTACGTGAGCTTGGAAAGAAAAATGCCTTGTCTATTCATATAACACTTATTCCGGCAATTACCGGTGGTGAGCTCAAAACAAAGCCTACACAACATTCTGTTAAAAAAATGCAGGAATTAGGAATTCAACCTGATATTTTATTGTGCAGAACCGATAACCTTTTAGATGAAGACTTAAAACGAAAAATAGCCTTGTTTTGTAATGTGGAAAAAAATAGTGTATTTACTTCAGGTAATGTTAAAAAAACTATCTATGAACTTCCTCGGGAACTGTATAAACAAGGTTTTGCCGAAACTATTTTAAGAAAATTAGGATTTGACGATCATAAAACAGACATAAAAACATGGAATGATTTTATTGCTCATTTAAGCAATCCAAAGGGAACTGTTCGCATTGGAATGCTATGTAAGAAGAAATACATTGATGATTGGTTTAAGTCTACAAGAGAGTCTTTATTTCATGCTTGTGTTGCGGCACATTCATTTGATTTAGAGCTTAAAAAGATTGATGCAGAAAGTGTTGAAGTAGCAAGCGATGTGGAATCTTTTTTCAAAGATGTTGATGCAATAATTATTCCCGGTAATTATGGACAACGCGGATTTTTAGGCTTACTGAGAACTGTTCAGTATGCAAGAGAAAACAAAATTCCATATTTTGGAATTGATCTTGGGATGCAACTCATGGCAATTGAAGCAGGAAGAAATTTATTACAGTGGGAAGATGCCGATTCAACAGAGTTTGTTGAAAACTCAATGTATCCTGTTATAAGTTTGCCTGAAGAACAAACAGGATTTGTTCCTGCAGGTGTTATGAGGCTTGGAGATGAAGATATAATTATTGAAGAAGACTCAAAATTATACCATGTTTATAAAACCGGTGAAATTACTGAGCGACATCGCAATAAATATTCTGTTGACAAAAAATATCTTAATGACTTATCTACAACTGGTTTAAGAACTTCTGCCATGGCAAAAACAGATGATCATGTAGAAGCCTTTGAGTGGGATAATCATCCTTGGGGAATTGGGGTTCAATATCATCCTGAGTTTTTATCATGCCCAAAACAACCTCATCCATTATTTGTTGATTTTATTCGTGCTGCCATTGAGTATTCTCAAAAAGCACATAAAGGGTAATATATGCGTTTTTTGCTTGTTGCAAAATTATTTTTACTGGTTATGTTACTTTGTGCTTCTTGTTCCTTGGATTATTTTGAGCAAGGATCTTCAGAGTCTTCGTCACCCGAATTTGTTTTTTCAGATGTTGATTTTTCAAGAATTGAAGATAATGCTTTAAGTATTCATATGGGCTCATCAAAATTGGAACAGTATAGTGATGGAGGCCTCACTTTTGCTCAAGCGCCTGATTTTACTTTATATGATTCAGCTGGCACTATTACCGTCATGGGCTTCTGCGAATTACTTTCTGCCGATACAGAGAAAGATGAGTATTCCTTTTACGGAGATGTACTTATTACTAGTTATGAGCATGATGCAACAATTGAAGCTAGCAATTTACGATGGATAGGTGATGATGAGATTTTCGTAGGAGCAATAGACGAAAAAGTATTTGTTTCTATTGGCAATCAGGGTGTAGATGATACGTCTGAACAAAATAATACAGAACTAATTGTTGAAGGGACAGGTTTTTCTGCAAACGGAGTTGATTTTTCATATGCATTTGCTGGCCCTGTTCAAGGGAGAATAGTTGAAGAATAAAAGATTTAATACTATTTTAATGTTTTTACTCATAATACTTTGCGTAGGAAGCTTGTATTCTGAAACAATTACTTTTTCAGCTGATTCAATGAGTGGAACAGTCAGTGATAATCTTAATTACACACGGCTTTCAGGGAATGCATCGGTGCAAACTGCAAGCATGGAACTTGAGGCAGATGAAATAGAGTTGAATGGTGAAGATTATCGTTACATTGCAGCGAGTGGAAACATAACCGGTGTATATTCAGAAGCAGGGTTTTCATTTTCTTGTGATTCAATACGATACGATAGAGAAGCGGAGATAGCAATTCTTGAAGGATCTGTTGCTATGGTTGATACTGAAAATAATGTTGATTTGAATGCCGAATATATTGAATATAATCAGAATACTGAGGTAGCTCTTATTCAAATTGATGTTGAAATTTTAAAAGACGACTCTGTATGTACTGCGGCCTTTGCTCTCTACAGAAAAGAAATTCAAATCTTAGAGCTTAGTGGTAGTCCGAAGGTAACACAAAAAGATGATGTCTTTCAAGCGCATGAGATTATATTTAATTTAGATACAGAAGAGATAACACTTGTAGGAAGAGTTCAGGGGACGGTTATTGAAGCCGATGATGAAGAAAGCCCTGAAGAAGAGAATGGTGAAGTAACTGAAGAGGAAAAAATCGATGAGTGAATTACGAATTACGAGTCTCTATAAAAACTTTGGAAAAAAAGAGGTTGTTCGCGGCGTTGATTTCTCAATGGAAAGGGGTAAGGTAGTTGGACTTTTAGGGCCAAATGGCGCCGGTAAAACAACTATATTTTATATGATAGTAGGATTTTATGCCCCTACAAAAGGCGATGTTTTTTTAGATGATGTATGTATCACAAAGCTTCCTATGTATAAACGTTCAAGACTGGGCATTTCATATCTTCCACAAGAAGCATCAGTTTTTAGAAAACTTACTGTAGAGCAAAATATATGGGCAATAATAGAAAGCCGAAAAGATTTACACTTAGAAGAAAAGCATGCCTTATTGGATAGGCTCCTTGAAGACTTTTCTATCACAAGACTAAGAAAGCAGATGGCATACACATTGTCAGGTGGTGAGCGTAGACGTACAGAGATAGCGAGAGCATTGGCAACAGACCCAAAGTTTTTATTGTTAGACGAACCATTTGCGGGAATTGATCCTATTGCTGTTTCTGATATAAAGGAAGTAGTAAATTTATTAACTGGTCGAGGTATAGGCGTTTTAATAACGGATCATAATGTTCGTGCAACTCTTGATATTACTGATGAAGCCTTTATTATAAATCAAGGTGAAATTCTTGTGCATGGTAGTCAAGAAGAAATTTTAGAGTCGGAAATGGCTCGAAAGATTTATTTAGGTGATGAGTTTGAGATGTAAAAAAAAGAGATATTCGCATGTGAATATCTCTTTTTTTATTAACTTATTGCTTTATCTATTGCACCGTCTGCAACATATTTTTTTAATTGCATTCCTGCAACTTTTACATTTGAAATTACCGATGGGCCACCAACACAACCACCTTCACAAGCCATAACTTCAACTATATTAGGTGTTTCACTGGTTACTGGTGTTTGTCCTGTTTGTACTTTCCCATAATCAGCAAGAATTTTCATTCCGGCTTTATCTAAGCCGTTTATTACTGCGGGTTTTAATTTTTCAGGTTGGCTTAAACGAATTCTAACAGCTTCTGCTACTCCTCCGGTTACTGCAAAATTTCGCCCAGATGCAGTAGGAATTATAGATCCAGGGGCAGCTTCAACTTTTCCTATTTCAATTTCTTTGGCAATAAAAAATGCACCCATCTCTTCAACTGAAAGTACATAATCAACTAAGTCGTCATCCATACCTTCTCTTCTTTTTGCTAAGCAAGGACCAATAAAAACAGAAATGCAATCAGGATCTGCTTTTTTAGCAAGTTCGGCCGTATAATGCATAGGTGTATGTGTATCTGAAACACATGGGCTAAGTTCTGGAACATGTAACTGCACTGCTCGAACGTAGGCTGGGCAGCAGGATGTAGTCATAAGTTTGTCACCGTGCTCCATACGCTCTTCGAACTCTTTAGCTTCTTTATCTGCTGTTATATCTGCTCCAATTGCAACTTCCCATACACGACTAAAACCTACACTTAAAAGAGCAGATTCAAGTTGTCCAGGGGCTGCTCTAAATTGAGCTGCCACTGCAGGGGCGTACATTGCGATAACTTTTTTGCCATTCATTATATGTTTTATAACATCTACTAATTGACCCTTATCCATCATAGCACCAAAAGGACATTCTCTCATGCAATTTCCGCAGAAGATACATTTGCTATAATCTATAACTTCTTTTCCTTGTTCATTCTTTGAAATTGCATCTACAGGGCATGATTCTTCACAAGGAACGGGAATTTTAATTATCGCATGGTAAGGGCAATTGTTTAGACACATCCCACAGTTAACACAAGTTTCTTCATCGATGCGTGCTCGTCCATTTTTTATACTTATGCATTTTTTTGGACAGTTTACCATACAGGGACGTGCGACGCAGGCTTGGCATGCATTTGTAACCATAAATTGGCTTTTAACACAAGCATTACATGCTTCATCTAATACCGTAAGGATTGGCCATGTTGGTTTTTCTCTTTTTAGAGATTCAGACACATATTCTTCAAGCGTTTTATCTTCGTTGTATTCTTCTAATGAGCATCCTAATCTTGCAATAACACGTTGACGTATTATTTCACGGTCATGATATATACAACAGCGAAGAGATTCGCTATTTTTTGGTACCATTTTTCTTGGAATATAATGAGCGCCTTTTTCAAGATTCCCTTCTAATTGTAACTGTGCAATTTGAACTAGGATTTCTCGTTTTAAATGTGCTGCATTGTTATTTATATTTAGCATACTTTTTCCTTAATCTTTTCAATAACACTTTGTAAAGTTGCTTCTTCATGTATTTCACCATCAATAAGAACATATGGTGCTTTAGAGTTACTGCCACCCTTGCAAAGCTCAAGGCATGTAACACCTTCAATTTCTACCTTATCTTTGATTTCTGCAGGAATTTCTTCTTCTAATAGTAGAAGTTCTGAGGCTCCCATAACGTAACAGGTTGTACCTGTGCAAATCGATACTTTAATTTTTGCCATAATTTCTCCTTTAAAATATTGTATCAAATTATCTTTTTTTTGTCTTAAAAATAATCAATGTTAACTTCTTTTAAGTATTTTTCTGTTAAAAGTGTTGCAATTTTTTTTATTACATTACGCCTAATTTCAAGTTCTACAGGCATATTAGGGTCTTGGTGTGCTTCGTTAATTTTTGTACCCACATAAAATTGAATCCTATCAGAGTTCAAAAAAAACTCAACAATCTTTGTTGCAGGGGTTTGCTTTAAGCCTTCCAGTTTTGCTCCTTTTTCAAGTAGTTCTGCTACAGCGCCCATTGTTATTATTCCTTCTGTTATTAAGTCTGCACCTTGCATTGTTGATGCAGGTGGTATAACAGGGTCAAAGTCTTTTAGAGATACCTTAATAGGTCTTCCTAATTCTCGTGAAATAATATTAGCACTTGTTCCGCCGCATACAATTTTCGTTCCATCGAAAACATCAAATCTTCTGGCAATTTCTGCATCACTATCTTTGTTGATAGGAGGGCCTGTGAACACGAGCATATCTCTAGGTTTTCTAAAATAAATAACTCCACAAGTAATATCATCTTTTGGTTTATAGCCATCATGAAACACTGCCTTTTGGACAATTGTTCTTGCTAAGTCTCTTGCACTAATATCATTTTGAGACTGTACTGTTTCTAGTATAAAATCTTGTGTTTTTATATTTCCCCATCCAAAAGGAAGTGCCGGGGTACCCATTCCTGATTGTGTTACTCCATCGGAAAAAAATATGAGTCTGTCCCCGGGTCTTGCTTCGTAAAGAGAGTAATGTAGCATTGCTTCTATTTTGGGAGCGGTAGTTTTTTTCTTGCGTTCTATAGGGGTAATTTCTTTAATTGGTTCTATTAGAGTTTGTTCCCGTATAAGAACATAGGGTGGGTTGTCATATTCCATAATTCGCACTCTAGCGCTTGGTTCAATATCTACCAATGTAAAGGTTGCGTAACTAATGCCTCGCTCTTTACAAACCGGAAGTGTGTCCATGATAATGTTAGCAGCCTTCCACATTGGAATATCAGAGGAAATAAATTTTGTAGCCATTGTAGCTGTTAGGGTTGCAAGAACTCCAGCTTTAATACCGGAACCAAGACCATCTGATAATGTAGTAATAACTCTGCCATCTGTAGGATTTTTTTGAGACAAGAAAACATCACCTTCTGCAATATTTTTATGCTTGCAAACTTGATAGTGTCCTACTTCTATAAATGTTTCAGTTTTTGTATCAGAACTTGATGTGTCTTTCGTGGAGGTTATCATGTGTCTTCCTCATTTGAAAAGGAATCTATTATTGAGTTTAACATAGATTCTGTTTCTGCCGCATTTTCACCCAGTAAAAAAGCAATTTTTTGTACTACAGATAAGTTTTTGGTTATAACTTTTTGTGCTTGTTTTACAATTCTTGTTTTTTGAATTTGTGGTGCAGTTATATCTTCAATTACACCACCTGCAAATTCTTCTTTTTCAATGGCAAAAACAGAAACATGAAATATTTTTTTTCCACTTTGTACTTCACGTTCAATAATATCGGGGCCATTTTTTGACAATACATCTTCAAAAAATCTATGGAAGTCGGTAATTTTTGTTAAGCTTGCGCCCTCAAGTCCCGGCTTTGCTTCGTACATATCTTCAATATCTTTTCCCATAAGACGAGCGAAATTTTGGTTTGATTCAACAATCTGTAAGTCTCTATTGACAATTACAACACCACTTGGAATTGCTTGCACAAGACCATTTGCTTTTTTTTGTGCAAGTTTTTTCATGTATGAAACGCACATTGTTTTTTCTGCTCTTTGTTCTATCATTGCTTGGGCAAATTCTCGACAGGTATCATAGCCACATCCAGCACAATTTAATTCATCTGCCTTTGAATATTTGCCAACAGAACGGAGTCCTGCTTGAATTTTTTCCTCGCCGATATTTTGAAATTCTTCTTTGTTTACAGGAACTGTTCCTGAAAGATTTTTTGTGACTTTTAAAATAGATTCTTCAAGGCGGTTTGGGGCTGTATTTGCATAATCTACTAGATTTACACGTTTTATGGCTGTAGAGCGTTTTACGGTGCATGCAGGGCCATTTATACATCCGCCGGGGCATGCAAGCATTTCTATAAAAAGAGGTTCTTCGAGTTTTTCTTTATGAAGCCCTGCTAGCGTTGATGGAAACTCATCAACACCGCATACAGACATAACACGAACTCCATCAAGATTACTGTATCGTTTTATTGATGCAATCATTCCACCATCAATGGGGTAAAGTGTTCCTTTAGCTGCCCTAAACGGGATAAAGTCTGCATTTTCTGTCGTTTTTATTGTATGAGGTTCTATACCTTCATCAGAAAACCATTTTCTAAGATCTTCAAAAGAAATGCTAACTTCAATTTCATTAAAAACATCTGCTTCCCTTTTTTTTGATAAACATGGTCCTATAAAAACTACCGTTGCCTTTTCGCCATAGTGTTCTTTTAAAAAGCGAGAATGGGCTAATAGGGGAGATGATCTGTCTGTTATGAATGGTGTAAAATCAGGCATTACATGTTTGATATACTCAACAGTTGTAGGACAAGCAGAGGATAAAAATAATTTTTGTCCATTGGTATCTTTTTGAGATTCTTCTATATCTTTTGCTATTTGTGCTGAAACTAAGTCTGCACCTATAGCAGTTTCAGATACTCCATAAAAACCTAGTTTTTTTAATGCAAATATAATCTGTTCTTTTGTGCAATCAGGAAATTCTGAAACAAAAGACGGGGCAAGAGATGCAATAACTATTTCTTTTGTTGATACAAGATGCCGTACTTTTGGTAAGTCATCTCTTACTCTTTTTGCATGAGCCGGACAATTTATTACACATCTTCCACAAATAATACAAAGTTCGGGCATAATTAATGCATGCCCTTGTTCTACGCGTATCGCTTTTACCGGGCACTGACGGACACATTTATAGCAGTCTTGGCATTCGGTTGGCTCTGTATAAACCGGTTGTAATTGATTCATTGTTATTCTCCTGATGCGTTTGATAATTCATGTTGTATTAAATTTTCAAGTGAGTCAGGAGATACATTAGAATATACAGTATCGTTTATACGTACGTTTGGACCTTTTTTGCATAGTCCTTCACAAAGACAACCGCGTATTTCTACCTTGTCTTGAAGTCCCATTTTTTCAATAAGATTTTGAACTGTTTCTGCATTTGTTGCATTTCCGCGACTAAAGCACGAACTTCCCATACATACCGTAATTGTCATATTTTTTTGTCTCCTGTATTAATTATATAAAAATTTATCGATATATGTCAAGTGTTTTGAAAAAAAAGACAATACTCTTATCTAAGAATACTGTCTTATCATTCATTTAAGAATTATCTATTTTTTTTTATTTTCCATTTATTTCCGTCTTGAAAAAAGTCTGAAGCTTTCATTTCTAACATTCTGCCATCTTCTCCTGACATTTTTACCGTGCCACGTACTTGATTTGTTTCTGTAATGGTAAATGATATTCCTTCAAAATAAACACGAATACCTTCTGCCGGCATACTTTTTCTTGCTTCATTGTACCAGTCTGCTTCGTATGCAAGACAGCATAACAACCGTCCGCATTGACCCGATATTTTTACTGAATTCAGTGAAAGGTTTTGATTTTTAGCCATTTTAATTGAAACAGGGCGAAGCTTGTCTGAAACAGCATTGCAGCAAAAAGGTCTTCCGCAAACTCCAAGCCCCCCAATTATTCTTGACTCGTCACGAACTCCAATTTGTCTAAGTTCTATGCGCATCTTAAAAACGCCAACTAAGTCTTTTACAAGCTCTCTAAAGTCTACACGATTTTCTGCACTAAAAAAGAAAACAACTTTTTGCTCTTCTAAAAGAAAATGTGCTCCAAGGGCTTTCATGTCTAACTTCCTAGCAATCGTTTTTTCTTTGAATGTTTTTAAAGCTTCATTTTCGCGTTTTTTTAAATCCTGAGACCTTTTTACATCTTCTTTTATTGCCTTTCGTTCAACTGTCACAACATCAGAGGGTTGAATACCAATTGGTTTTTTTGACTCTCCTAAAACAAGAGCCATGTCTTTACCATAGCGGGTAGGAACAATTACGTAATCGCCTCCGGTAAGTTGCATATTGCTTGGTGCTGTTACGTAAAGACTTTCTGAAGAGTATTCTAGTTTTATGTGATACAGAGGGCTGGGGAAAACATAATTACTATTATCATGTTGACTGTGCTCATCTGCTCCTTCATCTTCCAGTGATAATAAATCATTGTGATTTAAATCATCTATATTTCCTGTAATAATATCGCTCATTTTTCCTCCAACTACTTTGTTTTTTTTACCGGTTTTAGCAGTAGTTATTCAAAAACCGTTTGTTTACGCTTCTTTTGGTAGCTATGAAAAAAAGTCTACCAGTAGGCCATTTATTTCTTCGACCCTTGCAAGAATATTCAGTTGATCGGTTTGGTTAAATAAAATACCATTGGCTAATTTGTCAAGCTTTTCATTGACAACATTTACCAGTGTATATACAACACGCTTTTTACCTCGTTTTCTTTGATGAGTTTCTATTTCATAGGTATTTTTAACAACAAACTCTAAAAAATGAGATAATGTTTTTCTGTAATTTTTAAACTCATCTGTATAAGGATTTTTTTTGAGTCTGTCGCCTGCTGAATATACGGAATCAACAAGGTATTGTAATGTATCATCAAAGGATTTTCCTTCTATTTCACTTAGAAAATCTGTGTTTTCTGAGCTAAGTACTTCCTGTTGTTCTTGTGATGTTTGTAATACTGATGCAAACGATTTTGATTTTAATTTGGTTGTTGTGCTTTTTTGTTCTTTTTTTTTGGCTATTTCCCCTGCTTGTGAAAAAGCGGGAGCAAGCCCTAAAGGATCCAAGGGAAGCATTAGTTTGTACTCCGAGAAACCAATAAGGTTTTTTCACGAATAGATTTTTCATCTTGCCAAGCTTGTTTGGCAGTTTCAAATGCCTCGGTATTTTCAAGTACAATACATTGTCCTTGTATAAAAACTTTTTCTTCGACAAATATCTTTTTTGAAATAATGTCTCCAACTACAGTAGCTGTTGAAAAAAGGCGTACTCCTTCCGGTGCAATAACATCGCCTTCTACTATGCCATGTATCAATGCAGAAGAAGCATTAATGTTTCCTTTTATTCGTGCTTGATCACCTATAATTAGTCTGCCGGTAGTTTTTAAATCTCCGTTGATGTCGCCGTCAAAACGCACAAATCCTTTTACATTTAAATTGCCTTGAATAAATGCACCTTGGCCAATGAGGGTGTTAATTGAAATATCATCATTTTGAAACGCCATTGCTTGCCTGCTATTGAATCGATTTTACATTTACATATGGTGCCGGGTCAATTAAGCTAGAACCTATATATACTTCATAATGCAGGTGAGGCCCTGTTGAAAGCCCTGTGTTCCCAATTACGCCAATTACTTCGCCTTGTTCAATTTCTTGTCCAAGAGTAACATAACTTGCATTCATGTGTGCATAGCGAGTAATATAACCATATTTGTGCTGAATTGCAACATGGATACCTAATGCATCGCTATATGTGTTTGTAATTATTTTTCCATTTGCGGTAGCTACTATTGGATCCCCAACTCGTCCTGTTGCAATATCATATCCTGTGTGAATATACCATTGTCCAGTAATTGGATGTACAGAATGTCCAAATTGTGCTGTTGTATATCCTGCACCGCCTTTTAAAGGCCATATATTTGGTGTGTCTGAAAAAATTGCTTGTTGAGATTTAATAACTTCACCTATTTGTTCTATAGGTTCTATCGTTCCTTCAATATACGAAGTTAGTTGTTGAACATCTGCTATTTCTTTTGTAGAACCCGCCGATAAAGATTGGTTATCCAATAATGATGCTAAATCACTGTCTTGTAATGAACTTCTTGGAGAATTAGCAACATCAATACCTATAAGAGAAAGAGATTCATTTAAAGCTGTTTTAAATTTTTCCGCTGCTTGCAGTAGGTTATTGTTTTCATCTTTTAGTACATCAAAGCTTGCAAGGCTTTCCCTGTTTTCAGTTTCTAAACGGGCTATTTCTGATGAAGATATAACATTTTGTCTGTTAAAATAAAAGAATGAAAAAATCATTCCAATAAAAATAAGTGTTCCAAAAGCAATAGAAAATATATTTGTTCTAAAATTTATTACATTTGTTTGAGAATGAGGAACTATCATAATAGTTAGTTTGCTATCGCATACTGAAATAAAACGTTGTATATATTTACCTACTGTACGAAAGCCTTTGAGTACAGCATTTCCTATGAGTTGAACAACATTTTTTTCTATTTTTTCGTATGTTCGAGTTCTTGCCACGCAAATCTCCATATATTTTTACCGAAAACACTACGGCATATTACATCTATTATCGACACATTATACCATTTAACACACAATCTGTCAAATAAACTTTAAAAAAAAAGAAAAAAACCATAATTTTTAACAGACAGGGTTTAAGTTTTTTAAAAAATTGTAAATTAAATGTAAAAAATTATTGACGATTTGTAATTACTGTGATATCCTATAGAAATAGGTAACAGTATTTTCTTGTATTAAGAAAATAAGTCGTTAGAACCACATCGGATAGCTTTTTTGCTTCCGCATTATCGTTTTTGGAAGAAAGCCATGAAAGTTTTTGATACTCACGCCCATATCGGGCTTATTTATGATGATCCCATAGAACAACTTCGTGTTGTTCAAGAAGCCAAACAAGTTGGCGTTACTAGAATTGTAAGCATTTGCAATAGTTTGCATGACTTTACGCAGGTGTATAATAATTTAAAGTCCCTCCCAGGTGTGTATCATGCAGTAGGTGTTGCACCATCTGAAGTAATTCATCCGGGGAAAGATTGGTTAAAAACCATTGAGGAAAGTTTAAAACTTCCTAATGTTGTTGCATTAGGAGAAACAGGATTAGATTATTATAGAAAATTTGGTGATAAAAGATCTCAAATTGAATTATTTATAAATCAATTAGAGCTTGCTGAACGAATGAACATGCCAGTTATTATTCATAACCGAGATGCAGGAAAGGATGTTCTAGATATTTTATCTGAAAGGCTTCCATCTGCAGGCGGTGTTCTTCACTGTTATTCTGAAGATGCAGAATATGCTAAAAAAGCACTGGATTTAAACCTGTATTTTTCATTTGCAGGAAATCTCACCTATCGCAATGCACGAAATTTGCATGAAACAGTATTAAATATTCCTCTAGATCGCATTTTAGTTGAATCTGAAAGTCCTTTTATGGTACCTGCTGAATATCGAGGCAAGCGAAACATGCCTTCTTATACCCCATCTACTGTTCACTTTTTAGCAGAGATGCTTGATCTTGACGTTGAAGAGCTTGCAGATACATTATGGAAAAATAGTTGTAAGTTTTTTAGGCTCGATCCATAAAAGCGAGGCGTTTTTAAAAGCATGAGCTTGTATCGACCTATTTCTATACGATGTCCTCTTTCAGATAGTAGTCATAGTGTAGAGCTTGATGGAAATTTGTTTTTAGCGCCTGTTGCAGGGTATTCGGATAGAGCTTTTAGAACTCTTTGTGCCGATGGTGGTGCAAACTTTTCTTATACAGAAATGGTATCCGCAGAAGCCTTGGTAAGAGGATCAGGAAAAACCGAAAATATTATGCTAAGAGCAGAAAATGAAAAACATTACGCAGTTCAAATTTTTGGGGGAGAACCTGACACGATGGGGAATGCTGTTCCCCTCGTTCTTGAAAAGTCAGACCCTGATGTAATTGATATAAACTCAGGGTGCCCTGTTAATAAAATTATAAAGACAGGCTCAGGGTCGGCCTTAATGAAAAGTCCTGAAATGTTTTATAATGTGGTGCATTCTGTTGTCCGCGTTGCAATGCAGGCTCCAAGTATACACTCAAAATATACTAATCCCGTTCCCGTAACGGTAAAAATTAGATCCGGTTGGGATTTTAACACCATAAACTGGAAAGAAATTGCGCTTGCTGCAAAAGAAGCAGGTGTTGGAGCGATAACAATACATCCGAGAACTCGCTCCCAAGGCTATGAAGGATTTTCTGATTGGCAAGTGTTAAGCGATTTAGTTCAACTAATGAAAACTCAAGAGGATCCAATACCGGTATTTGGCTCAGGGGATGTTTTTTCGCCTGAAGCTGCAAGGGATATGCTTGTGCAAACAAAGTGTGATGCCGTTATGTTTGCACGAGGCGCGATGGGCTCTCCTTTTATTTTTTCACAAACTCGTAATTTGTTAGAAAAAGGTTCGTATGAAAGTATTTCTTTTGATGCATGTATTCAAGCAGGATTAAAAGAGTTAAGAATTTTATGCGAAGATAAAGGTGAAGCTTTAGCTTGCAGAGAAATGCGGAAAAGATTTTGTGCATATACAAAAGGAATTGAAGGTGGCGGAGCTTTGCGAAAAAGTGTTGTGCAAGCTGAAACAATTGCCGATTATGATAATATATTCCGCCCATACTTGTCAAAAGAGTAGAATGGCTTTACAATATAGGATATGGCAATGTTAGCACAATTGATTGATTTTTTTAAACAACTTTTTTCTCCCGGTAACCCTGAAATTCAAAAAGACCAACAATTAAAAATTATTGATGCACGACTTGCAAAAACAACACCGGCATTATGTAAAAATGGCATTGCACAAGTTGCCTTGGCTGAAGTGCTTTATACAGTATATTCTAATGTGGGCGTATTTGCTTCTTTATTGGACTTTATTCATTTGCCTGAGCAAAAACTTGTGAAAAATCGTGTTTATGATGCTTTGATTCGCTCAGGATATAACGAAAAAACGCGTGAAAAGCTAGAGTCGCTTTCATATGAAAAGCGAAAACAATCTTTAGATGCAGCACAAGATCGCGATAAAGAAATGACAGCACAAATGCAAACTTTTATGGAAGTACAAAAAGATCTTCATACAACTTCTTTTGCGCAAATAGAAAAAACATTGCAGGATCTTGAATTATTTTTTGATTTATGTAGTTTTAATTTTGTAACAGTATTAAAACAGTTTGATGCTGCTTTTTCTCCACTCGATTCAAAGCCCAATTTTGCTCCGGTTGATTGTGCTTTAATTAGTGATGAGCTTTTAAACTTCTACTTTGTGAGTGCAAAATTGCATTTAACAGGTTCTTTGGGGCGCGCAATAGTGGCAGTTTCAAATATTGTGCCTGCAAAGTCAGGGAGCATTACACAAGATCAATTAATTGCTCGTCTAAAAAAAGTAGCAACAGCATTAAATAGAACTCTTGCACCCGATACTCTTAAAGACCTTATCATGATTGGAAAACGGAATGCAAGTATTGAGCCTGAGTTTTCGGTAAGTACTGCAACGCCTTTAGATGAGTATAGTATTCGACAAAAAACATTGTTTGCTGCCGATACAGAGCGCCTTAATATGGAATATCAAGACCAAGAAAGAGGGCGCGAAATACACGAAGTTTTTGGAAATATAAAACTCTTATCATTAAATGGGTATAATCCTCAGGCAAATGTAGCGTTGCAAGAAGGTTCCTCTTTTTCATTTCTATGGGTAACACCGATGCAAATAATTAAAACATTTGTCGCAACTTTTTTAGGAGAAGATACACAGGCCCTGTTAAATGATATTGTTGTAGAAGGTTTTTTTAGTATTCCTGAAACTAAAACAGATTTTTCTTCTGCTGTATTTGAAAGTATTGAAATAAATAATGAATTACTTGGGTTTGAAAACTCTTTTTCTCGCGGTGAAAAAAATGATAGTGTTTTAATTAGCAGTTATATAAAAGACAGTAAAAAAGACCCTGAGTTTGTACGAACACTTGGAAATATGGTTACAGAAGTAAATGAAACTGCAAAAAAATTAACTCAAAAACATAGTACTACAATATATGAGTTATATTCACTATTATTATCAATATTAGAAGATTCACGTCGCAGTACTCCTGAATTGGTTACGAATATTAAATTTTTATTTACGTCATCCAGAAACAGAGAAATTGTTGACAATTTAGATAAATCTCTTCCTAAATGGGCTGCTTTTTTAAATCTAATGAAACATTATGCGCATCTTGGTAGTATTGGAGCTTCAAGGGAGCAAAAACGTCAACAGGATAAAGATGATCATCAAGAGTCATAGTGACTGTTGGTACTGATACACGTAATAGGAGCGTTCTATGAATAAAAATATATTGCGAAGGCCATTTCGATATACATTTAATAATGCGGCACTTATTATTCTTGCCATAAATATCGGTGTTTTTATGTTAACCCAAGTAAATCCTGGCTTGCTTGAATATTTATCTCTTAATGTTGCATATGTTATCGGTGGTAAGATGTATTTTCAATTCTTTACATATATGTTTGCACATGCAAGCTTTTATCATCTTTTAGGAAATATGTTAGCGGTATTATTCTTTGGTGTTGCAGTAGAGCGATCTATTGGTTCAAAAGAATTTGTATTAATGTATATTCTAATAGGTATTCTTTGTGGTATTATCTCTTTTGTGTCTTATTATTTTTCAGGGATGTATTATACCTTTTTGTTGGGGGCTTCCGGCTCTGTGTATGCAATATTATTAATGTATGCAGTATTATTTCCTCATTCAAAAATTTTTATATGGGGAATTATTCCTGTTCCGGCCCCTTTACTGGTACTTATTTATGCTGGTATTTCAGTATGGAATCAGCTTTTTTCTGTTGGATCAGGAATAGCACATCTTACTCATCTTGCAGGTTTTGTTTTGGCATGGCTATACCTTAAAATAAGAATGGGAGTTAACCCATGGCGCGTATGGAAAGATTTTTTTCGCTAAAAGTTCTCATACCGATTTGTATACTTTTTTTTAGTATGGGCGTGGGTTTTTCTCAAAATGTTGAATCATCGTCTTTGCTTCGTTTTCCGCTTTGGTTTGTTATGGAAGAATCCCCTTCAATTGTAAAGGAAGGTATTGTAACTGATTCTGTTTTTTCACCAGCAACAAGTGGAATAAAAACACTTTCTCCTTTTTTTATTGAAGGCTTAGTATATGGTTGGGAATTTAGTTATACTCCATCCGACAATGTAAGAGGTGTAAAAGAGTACTTTGAGATGAAAAGCATAATTACAATAAATAATGATGATAAAAACTTACGATACACCGATTCATTTGTTACTTCAAACGCATCGGTAGTAGAATCATGGGTTGAATATGATTTAACACAACGAATGATACATGAACGACAACGTTGGCATACCGCTTCTTATCCAACTATTGGGGGGAAGGGTGAAGCATCAGTGTTTGACGGTATTATGAGTGTTCAGTACGCTTGTGAAGATGCTGCAAAGAATGCAATTAGAAGTTATGCTAGGAATATTGTAAAAAATAAACCAAAAGAAATACAAGGTAAGATTTTGCTTACTGATTTTCCAAGATACTTTATTGATGCAGGAAAATACGTTGCAGACCTTGATTTTTTTCTAAATGTGAGTAAAATAGTAGAGTATACTACATTTTAATTTATGCGTCGGATGACGCGCCGCAATTGCGGAGTTTAAACGGAGGCTTTATATGAAAAAAACAATTATTTTGTTTTTAGTGATGATGTTTGTTGTGTCAGTAGGTTTTGCTCAGATTCCGGAAGACTTAAACATTGAGACAATTTCAGAAGAAGGTAAAACTGATGAGAATTTACCATATCTTATGACAATTCAACTTTTGCCTGCAACCGGTGAAGCATTTTTCACTTTTTCAATGAATATTGATTTATTTGAACAAAGTACAGCAATGATTACAATTAGAAATCGTGTTGAGCAATTTTTACAAGAACGTAAGGTTGCAAATGCTGCCAGCTCTGCTGATGGTGAAAGAGAAGATCAAGAGTACTATGGTTACAATTATCGTGGAGCAGATACTACACGACATGATTACGCAAATAATATGACTCACTATACTTCAAGAATTCGTTTTACAGAAGTTAGAGAGCTAAATTACGCAGATAACTAACAGCGAGCCTTATGGCTTGTAAAAAAAAGAAAATCCAATAATCCTCGGAGAATAGAATGGACGTCCAATCCTTAGTAAAAAATTTGCATCCGCTTGAAGTGCGTGTGTTGCTTACATACAAAAAAGATGAAGAGTTAACATCTCAGAAACTTCAAAAGGAACTTGATTATAAAGAAGGTCATGCTAATCAAGCTTTTTCATGGCTTGTAGGTAAAGAACTTGCTTCTGTAGTAAGAAGAGAAGAGCATATTTTTTTTGAATTGACCGACTTAGGTAAAGTTTTTGCTAGTGAAGGTCTTCCTGCAGAACGTATATTCAACCATGTAAAAGAAAATGGGGAAAAATCTTTACCCGAAATTGCCTCTGCTTTGGGGATCGAGAATAAAGATGTAGGTTCTGCTTTTGGTCTTTTAAGTAAAGAAGGCGCATTAAAGATGAGCCCTGAAAAAAAGGCTATGTACGAGGGGAAAGATTTACCGCATAGTTTAGTTGTAGCTCGAAGTATATTAGAAAAAGCAATGAATGCACAAGATGAAACCCTTGCTATTCAAGATTTAAGCAAAGAAGAGCTTGATGTTATGAATACTATGGCTAAAAAAAGAGGGGCAGCTGATAGTGCGTTCAGAATAGTAGAAAGAGAAACTGTAGTGCATGCGCTTCTTGCAGCTGCTACAGATGTAACTGAAGCATTAAAAAAGGCCGGGGTTACTGGAAACGAAATTGGTACTTTAACACCATCAATGCTTGAAAAAGGCGAATGGAAAAATGCAACATTTAGAGGATATAACATTGTAGTGCCTCCTGCTCGTATTATTCCGGGTAGAACAAATGCGTATGTTTCATTTTTAGAAAGTGTAAAAGATAAATTGGGGTCTCTCGGTTTTGAAGAATTTGACGGCCCTCTTGTTGAAACAGAGTTTTGGAACTCAGATGCACTCTTTATGCCTCAGTTTCATGCTGCTCGCGATATTCACGATGCATATTATGTTAAAAATCCAACACATGCAAAAAAAATTGATGAGCCATTTTTAAGTAATGTAAAGAGTGTTCATGAAAATGGTGGAAACTCAGGAAGTCGAGGTTGGAATTATAACTTTGACGTAAACTTTACAAAACGCCTTATTTTACGTAGTCAAGGAACAGCACTTTCTGCCCATCAATTGGCAAAGGCAAAAATTCCTGGAAAATATTTTGGGATTGCACGGTGTTTTAGATACGATAAGGTTGATGCAACGCACCTTTCAGACTTTTATCAAACAGAAGGTATTGTACTGGGTGACGAAGTAAACTTAAAAACACTTTTAGGATTTTTAGAAATGTTTGCTGTTGAAATTGCCGGTGCTACCGATGTAAAATATGTTCCGGGATATTTCCCTTTTACAGAACCATCAATTGAAGTGCATATTAAACACCCTGTTCTTGGTTGGTTTGAGCTTGGTGGCTCTGGAATTTTCCGACCTGAAGTTACAAAGGCAATGGGAGTGGATGTTCCTGTTTTAGCATGGGGTATTGGTATTGACCGAATGGCCTTAATGGCATTGGGCTTAAATGATCTTAGAGAATTGTTTAGTAACGATATTGAACAAGTACGTTTAAGAAAGGCTCAGTATTAAAATATGACAGAAACTGAATTAGACGAAAAAATAGAAAAACTTGAAAAAAAAAGAGGTGGCTTTAGGCGAAATAGAAATATTAGCGCTGTTGCCACTGCTTATTTAATTTACAGTTTTTATACAACTCTTGCAGAAGAAAACCCTCCTATTTGGTTTATTATTGCAATGGGAGCGATTGTCTTAACCTGCGGCGGTATTTGTGCTTATGGACATTTGACGATAAAAAAAATTGAATCTGAGCTTTTTCCTCTTTATGATGAACAAAATGCAATAAAAGAGCAAAACTCAGATTCTGAATAGATAGTTTTTTTATTTAGAAATATCTGCACAAGCAATAACATTTACACCGGTTGCAAGAATATCTTGTATAAGTATATCTCCTCGTTTTATTGGCGCTTGAGCGCATTTTCTTCTAATTATTTCCATACAGTCTAATAGTCTTTCTTTTGGAACTTCTCCATCAGTTTTTACAGGAACCAATGGGGATTCTCCCGATATAACTGCTATAGTTGTTGTTAGTGTGCGGGTAGGGTCTATGAGTTCTTTTTTTGCATAATCTTCACCTCTTGGGCAAGTATTGTCTTTTACTTCGAGAACTGTTTTTTTATTCTCTGTATGCTTTACTGTAACTTCCATTAAGCACCCAATAGGGCATATAATACATGTTAAAGGGATTTTTTCTATTCCATTTTCACTTAGAGTTTGTTCTGTTTCTTGAGTTTCTGTAGCAGTCATTATTCTCTGTCCTCCTCCGGAATTTCTATAGATACAGTTATGTTATCCACTACTTGTGTTAAATGTTCTTGCTTTAGCTCAACTATTTGCATTTCACCTGGTTTAACTATTTTCTTCTTTTGTGCTTTTATGCGTTGGTTATTACTATAAATAACAATTTGAACATCTCTATACACATCGGTAGGTCTAAACATAATTGAAACATCTGTTTTTCCATCGGTACTTTCTATGTATTGGGGTACCGTATAGCGAACTCTGTTTCCGGGACGTAGTGTTATATGCTTAGGATTAATTGGTTTTTCACCCTGAACATATTTTGCTGCATTTTTTCCTGCTCGAACACTTTCCTGTGTTACAAAGTCTACAAGGTCATGCACATGTACCGCATTCCCACAAGCAAAAATGCCTTTAATTGATGTTTCCATTCTCTCATTTACAATAGGCCCTGATGTGCTTGAGTCCATAGATACTCCACACTCGGTAGATACTTCATTTTCAGGAATTAGCCCAACTGAGAGTAGTAGCGTATCGCATTCAATAAATTCTTCTGTTTCTTTTATGGGTTTTCTGTTTTTATCTACTTTTGCAACTGTTACACCTTCAACTCTTTCTTTTCCATGTATTGCAGTAATTGTATGACTAAATTTTAGAGGTATATTAAAGTTTTCAACACATTGCACTATGTTTCGTGTAAGACCGGCTGAAAATGGCATAAGCTCGCACACAAGTTTTACCTCTACGCCTTCTAATGTTAAGCGGCGAGCCATAATAAGTCCAATATCTCCTGAGCCTAAAATAACTGCCTTTTTACCGGGTAGGTATCCATCCATATTTACAAACCGCTGGGCACTTCCTGCGGTAAAAATTCCTGCTGGTCGAGTTCCGGGTATAACTAGCGCTCCTCGAGTTCGCTCTCGGCATCCCATTGAAAGAATAACGGCTTTTGCTTCTATATCTATCATTCCATCAGTAGTGTTAATTGCAGTAACAATGCGCTTGGGAACGGTATCTGAAGAATCTTCTGCACTAATATTTAATACCATTGTATCGACTTTGTAGTCAATGTTATACTTTTTTACTTCATCAATAAAACGTGCTGCGTATTCAGGCCCTGTAAGTTCTTCTCCAAAGTGATGGAGACCAAAACCGTTATGAATACATTGTAAGAGTATACCTCCAAGCCGTACATCTCGTTCAAGTATGAGTATGCTTTCACAACCTTGTTCTCGAGCAGAGACGGCAGCGGCAAGTCCTGCAGGACCTCCACCTATGATAACTATGTCATATTTCATTTCATTCTCCTATGTGGTACTTGCGGTACGTGTTTTAGAATTTAAGATAAATGAGCAACCACCTTTTTTTGTGACGTCGATCATTGGAATATGTAATTCCCTACTAATAATTTCTGTAACACGGGGAGAACAAAATCCTCCTTGGCATCGTCCCATACCAGTTCTTGTTCTTCTTTTAACTCCATCTAAGTCTACGGCGCCTACACTTGAGTGAATTGCTTGTACAATTTCTGCTTCGGTTATCATTTCACATCTGCAAATAATTCTACCATAGAGTTTATTTTCATCGATAAGTTGTTTTTTCTTTTTATCAGATGCTAGTTTAAAATTGGGAATTCCTTTAAAAATGGGAATATAATCTTTGTTTGTGCTGAGTTTTAATCCTGCATTTTCTAAAATACTAACAACATACTCTGCAATTGCTGGTGCAGAGGCTAATCCAGGCGAGCTAATACCTGCAACATGTATAAATCGCTTTACCGTTTCATCTTCTTTAATAATAAAGTCATTAACGGATTTTTCAGGATTTCCCTCTTTGCTAAGCCAATAGGCTATTGCGCGAGCCCCTGCAAAAGAATTAATTATATTTCTTTGCGGAATATTGGGGATGGTTTTTTCACCTTTTTCAAGAATAAAATCTTGATTCTCTTTATATGTTCCCATAAAAGATTTATCGGTGCAGCTATCTGCGGATGGACCAATAAGAATGTTTTCGTCTACCGTTGGGGAAACTAAAACACCTTTCCCTAAGTCATTAGGTGTTTGGAATAATACATGGTGTGCAAGATTTTTGCAGTTGTTATCAAGTAAACTGTATTCTCCTCTTCTGGGAATTATGGTGTATTCATTAACACCTATCATTGAGCTTATCTTATCTGCATATAATCCTGCTGCATTTATTACATAGTGCGCTTTTATGGTTGTTTTTCCCGTGTTAAGGATAAATGGTTCAGAGTTGCTTTTAGGTTTTTCTATACTGTGAACTTCAGCTTCTCTAAAAATTTTTACACCATTTTGAGCAGCATTTTCAGCTATTGACCATGTTGCTTGATATGGACTAATAATGGCAGCAGTAGGCGCAAATAGGGCGGAGATTGCTTCTTCTGCAATGTTTGGCTCAAGCTTTACAAGTTCTTCTCTGTTTATAATCTTTAGCTCTTTTACGCCATTGGTTTTTCCGCGCTCGTATAATTCTTTAATTATCTTTTCATCAGTTTCAGAAAAAGCAATAACAAGGGATCCAATAGGTTTGTAATCAAAATGAAGTTCTTCTGCCCACGCAGGATAAAGCTCTGTTCCTCGAATGTTTAGTTTTGCCATAAGAGTATCGGGCTCGGGATCGTATCCTGCATGGATAATGCCTGAATTGGCCTTTGATGTTCCACAAGAAACATCATTTGCTTTTTCAAGTATACATACATCAAGATTGTACTTAGAGAGCTCTCGAGCTATTGCCGCTCCTGAGATGCCGGCTCCAATAATTGCTACATCATATATCATTTTTCTATCCACTCCCTTGACCGTTCAACTGCTCTTTTCCAGCCACTATATAATTCGGTGCGTTTTTCTTCGGTCATTTTTGGATGAAATTCTCTGTCGATTTTTAATTGTTTAATAATATCTTCTTTGCCTTCCCAAAAACCAACTGCAAGGCCTGCTAAAAATGCCGCTCCTAGCGCTGTAGTTTCAATGTTCTTTGGTCGCCTTATTTCTGTGTTTACAATATCCGATTGAAATTGAAGCATTACATCGCTAACACTTGCCCCTCCATCTACATTTAAACTTGTAATACCTTGGTTTGAGTCCTCTGTCATGCAGTCTAAAACATCACGCACTTGATAGCAAATTGCTTCTATAACTGCACGGCAAATATGGGCTTTTTTTACACCGCGAGTTAGTCCCACAAGTGTTCCCCTTGCATACATATCCCAATAGGGGGCGCCGAGTCCTGTAAATGCAGGAACTAAATAAGCCCCGTTTGCATCTTCTACCGATTCTGCAAGTTTATCTACTTCGGGAGCAGAACTTATAAGTTCAAGCTCATCTCTAAGCCATTTTATTGTTGCTCCACCCATAAAAATGCTTCCCTCTAAGGCATAATATATTGTTCCGTTTAAGCTTAATGCAACAGTTGTAAGAAGTTTGTTTTTTGATACAACCGGCTTTGTGCCTGTGTTCATAAGAATAAAACATCCTGTTCCGTAGGTGTTTTTTACATTTCCTTCATCAAAGCAGCCTTGGCCAAATAGAGCTGATTGCTGATCGCCTATTGCTGATGCAATGGGAATTGAAAACCCACACACATTTTCATCTGTTTTGCAATATATTTCACTTGATGACTGTACACTCGGAAGCATGCAGCGGGGGATATCTAAAAGTTCCAGTAAATCATCATCCCAATCATCATAATATATATTGTAAAGCATGGTTCTACTTGCATTTGTAGCATCTGTTACATGTGCTTTTCCGCCACTTAACTTCCAAATAAGCCAAGAATCGATAGTCCCTGCAAGTATTTCCCCGTTTTTTGCTCTTTCTCGTAAACCTTTTACTTCATCTAAAATCCATTTAATTTTAGTTCCTGAAAAATATGCATCAATAACGAGGCCTGTTTTTTCTTGAATAACTTCATCAAGTCCTTTTGCAACTAGTTCTTCGCATAGTGATGCTGTTCTTCTGCATTGCCATACTATAGCATTGTAAACAGGTTTTCCCGTGCTTTTTTCCCATAGTACAACCGTTTCTCTTTGGTTTGTTATTCCAATTGCTGCAATTTCACTAAGGTCTGCAGAGAGTTCTTTTTTTGCACTCTCTAAAACATCCTTGGCAACAGAAAGTTGGCATTCAAAGATTTCTTCTGCATCATGTTCAATCCAACCTGGTTTTGGATAATGCTGCGTGAATTCTTGATTTTTTGAAAATAATGGTGTTGTCTCTTTATCGTAGAGAATTGCCCTTGAGGATGTTGTTCCTTGATCGAGTGAAAGAATATACTTTTTCATATATTAATTGTAGCACAAAATACGAATTTGGCAAGTTTTTTTTATGTTTATTGCTTAAAATATTGATAAAATAATTGTATTTATTTATACACTATGTATAAAAATGTGTTGAATTTTTATGGATTTTGATATATAGTAATAATACAATATAAAAGGAGATTTTATGAAAAAAATTGTTGTATTAGTTTCAGTTTTAATGCTCGCAATGCTTTTTGTGTCTTGTAACATGTTCACTTCTTCATTAGGAGAAGGTTTAGCAAGAGACTTAAGTAAAAGTTTAAGTGACGCATCAACAGGTGAAATTGTTGATTTATTAAATTCAGGGCAAGCCCTTTCAGGTGAAGATGCAAAAGGTGTTTCAAATGCTCTGGCAGAAAAAGATCCTGAAGAACTTAAAGAATTGCCATTAGAAGATAAAAGTACCATAATTAATACTGCAGCAGCAGGTTTAATTCCTTCACCGGATGAATTATTAAATAAGGTTGATGTTGATGCTGTAGAATCTATGACAGACGAAGAAATATCAACATTGGTAAAAGACATGATTGATTCAATTGATACTGATGTTAATACCGGTGCAATTGAAACATTCTTTAATGACACTAAAGAAGACGAGAATGGGAAAACAACTATAGAAAACTTATTAGAAGAAAGCCCAGATGCCTTAGTTATGGGAGCTCTCGCTCTAACCGCAGCCATTGCAAAAGATGCAGAAGATGCTGGTAAATTGAATGATGCCAAAGCATTGCAAGATTCACTTGAGCCAACAATTCAAGCTATAGAGGATGCAATTGTAGATGGAACTTTTCAAGGAGATAAAAAGGCTATTGTTGAGGATTTAACCGCAGAGCTTGGAGCAGATGAGGATCAAGTTGATGCTTTAGCAAGTGTAATAATAACAGTATATGAGGCAAGCGAAGAACCTGATGGTCTTGAATCACTTGGTGGCTTAGAAGATCTTTTAACAGGCTTACTTGGCATAGATGTTTCTACTACATTGCCCTAACTGTGAAAAAAGGAGAAGTTTAGTATGAAAAAAATTATAATATTTAGTATAGTGATTGCTGCGTTGGCCTTTCCTGTAATAGCTGAAGACAATGCACCTGAGATTCCAGTATTTATTCCTACTCGTTACAATGCGATGGGTGGATATCATGTAACAGACACAACAGATTATTTTACCATTTTTGCAAACCCAGCAGGTATTCACGAAACTGAAGCTGAACGCCTTAGCGGTATGTTTGATGTTAAGGTTTCAAATCCTGAAGTAGCCTTAGAGGTTGCAAAATTAGGTGTTAGTGCTCTTTCTGGTGATGATATGGATATTGCACTTGAAGATTTTCAAGCTAATATTTTAGCATCTTTAGAAGATGGCGTAAATGCTGGAAGCGAAATGATTGGGCCTCTTGCATTAGGTTCTATTAGTAACTTTGAATACGGTGCTTTTGGATGGGGTTTGTTAAGTAAGGTTGATTTTTCTGTTTTTCTTCCAACTATGTCTCAGTTAGATGCAAACTTTGGTTGGGATAATATGCTACAGTTTACCTATGCAGCTCCTATTTTAAATAGTGATGTACATTATCTTTCTGCAGGTGTTAGTGCAAAAGGTTTATTTATGCTTGATGCAGGTTTAGATAATGTTGCTCCTTTAGAGCTACTTGCAGGTGATGCTGATATTGCAAATCTTGTTCCACTGTATACACATTATGGTTTTGGCTTTGACGTAGGGTTATATTACAAGTTTATAGACATGGTAAGTGCTGGTATAGTTTGGAGAGATTTTCTTAACTTTATTTGGACTGATAAATACGATATGAATGCTATTGCTGATGCTGTTTCATATGGAGAATTTCCTGAAAAAGCATCCGACAGCTTTGGGAACAGTGCAAGTACTCTTGACATTGGTGTTGGAATAGATGTTCCTGTTTTTGCCTTACAAGCAATTATTACAAATCTTGATGTACGATTAGATTATAAAGATTTAATTTCAGTGATGAATCCTAGTACTATTTCAAGAAACCCTTGGCTTAATCTTTCTGTAGGTACAGAAATTACATTAATTGATTTTGTATCGGTACGAGCAGGGATTAGTGATATGTATCTTAATGCCGGTGTTGGGCTCAGATTTGGTAAAACAGCAATTGAGTTTGCTATGTACGGAAAAGAACTTGGTTTAGAACCTGGTTCTCTACCTCAGCTAAATGCTGCATTATCAATTAATAAATATTACTAAGAGTTTATAGTAATACAAAAAAAACCGATTGATGTTCAAATCAATCGGTTTTTTTATGTCTTTAGAAAATTACTTGTTAACTACGTTAACAGGATTTCCATCAACATACGCCTGTAAGTTAGCTACAGCTATGTCCATAAGCCGTCCTCGGCTTTCTTTTGGAGCCCATGCAATATGAGGAGTAATGATACAGTTTTTAGCTTTTAGAAGTGGGTTTTCAGCTTTAATAGGTTCTGAACTTACAACGTCTAAACCTGCATAACCTACTTTTCCTGAGTTAAGTGCATCAGCCATATCTT
>CAYJJW010000005.1:0-31183 GCA_964370555.1 uncultured Treponemataceae bacterium
TGAGTTTAGACTCGTTCGTCTCGGAGAACAAATCCGAGACGAAATTTCCAAAATGATTATGCAAGGGTATGTTAAAGACCCCAGAGTTTCAACATTTTTAACTATTAATCGTGTTGAAGTTACGCGTGATCTTGGTTTTGCTAAAGTGTATGTTTCAAGTTTTATGCAAGATTCTTCAATAGAAAAGGGCGTTAAAGGCTTACAAAGTGCTGCAGGTTTTATTCAAACAAATCTTAGCAAAAAGTTAAGCCTTCGCCAATTTCCTCGTTTAACCTTTGTTGTAGACACCAGTATTAAAGACGGCATGAACATGGTAAACACACTTACAGAACTTGAAAAAACACACGAAAACGACGAGACTAATTCAGAAGAATAATCCGCAGATTAATTGGATTACGCAGATTTTTCTTATTGCATTCTATCCTAAACATAACTAAAAAAGTAGTTTTGCTTTTTATTGAACAAAATTTTATTTTTTTTATTAATGTGCTGTGGCTTAATGAGTAAAAATCCTATTAATCTGCGTAATCTGCGGATATAAAAACTGTAAAAATATCTGTGAAATCTGCGGACAGTAAATCTTTGAGGAGTTTAGGATGGCTCAGGATAGTAAATCTTCAGGAATAGTTCTATACGCTAAACGGCGGGGGCCTACAAGTTTTAATTCTCTTAACCATATAAAAAAGGCATTACAAACAAAAAAGGTAGGTCACACTGGAACACTAGACAGTTTTGCAGAAGGCTTACTTGTTGTAATGGTTGGAAGCTTAACACGGCTTGCTTCCCATGTTACCGCCTTTGATAAAACCTATGAAGCAATTATTCAGTTTGGAACACAAACTGACACACTCGACCCATTTGGTGAAATAATAGATACACAAGAACTTCCCCTTATAGATACCTTTAATAAAGCATTCGAAAATTTTACTGGAACAATTGAGCAATTTCCTCCTTTATATTCTGCAATACATATTAATGGAAAACGGGCAAGCGATATTGCGCGCTCAGGAAAAACTGCGGATATACCCAGTAGGACTGTGACCGTATATGACTCTAAAATTATTGAGGTAAAAGAGATTGAAGGAAGGGTAGCCTACGCGCATGTGACTTTTCATGTTTCTAAGGGCACGTATATTAGAAGTCTTGCAAGAGATATTGCAAAGATGTGTGGCTCTTGTGCTCACCTTATTGCGTTACGGCGCACCGCTGTTGGATCTTTTTTACTAGAAGATGCAGTGGTTTATGAATCTATGAGTCCTTTTACAATTTTGCAAGCTGTCGAAAACCTTTCAATAGGCGAAAATATTTCTGCAAAAGATACAAGCGAAGACACGCTTAAAGCTATTCAAAACAATCTTAAATCTATGACAAAGCCCTTATCTATTGAATGTGGTATGCAAATAGCAGTGTTAAAAAATGATTTTGACTTTCATTATTTTAACGGAAAACCTTTAAAAAAAGCTATGTTTATACTAGAAGATTTAATAGAAACAAATTATGCAGTGTTTGATGAAAAAGAAACTTTTATTGGCGTAGTAAAATATGAAAACAACCGCTTTACATATGGGTATGTAATCCCTAGATAATTACTAATTATTATTAAATTATAAAAAATCTGTGTAATCTGCTTAATCTGCGGATAAAAAAATTGTAAAAATATCGGCGGATTTAAAATTTAAAAAGGTTTTTTTTGTAATAAAATCACTTGTCATGTTTAGCAGATAGAGTTATACTTATTATATGAGTATAATTAATGTAACAAAAGAAAATTTTGATGAAGCTGTTTTAAAATCTGAAAAACCTGTATTGGTAGATTTTTTTACACAATGGTGTGGAGACTGTAAACGAATTGGTCCTGCTTTGGATGCAATTGCTCAAAAAAGAGCTGATGCACTTGTTATTGCAAAAGTAGATTGCGAAGTTAGCCCTGAATTAAAAGAAAAATATGATGTTACGGCATATCCAACACTCTATGTTTTTAAAAGCGGCAATTATGGCGAAAAGCTTATAGAACCTGCTTCTAAGGCAGAAATTGACACATTTATAGACGCACAACTATAGCATTAAAAGGAATACAAAATGATTTACGATACAGTTATAATTGGCGGTGGTCCTGCTGGCTACACTGCAGCGCTTTATTGTACCCGTTCAGGTCTTTCAACACTAGTACTTGAAAAACTTTCACCAGGTGGGCAAATGGCCACTACCGAAACGGTAGATAATTATCCAGGTTTTGAAGAAGGAATTGACGGTTTTGAACTCGGTATGAAAATGAAAGCTTGTGCCGATAGGTTTGGTGCTATTACAGAACTTGCAGAAGTTACCTCAGTTGATTTTTGTGATTGTATAAAAAAAATAACAACAACTGAAGGAGTTTTTGAAGCTCGCACTGTTATTATTGCAACGGGAGCCTCTGCTCGAAAACTAGGTCTTGTGGAAGAAGATGGGTTGCGCGGAAAAGGTGTTGCCTATTGTGCAACTTGTGATGGTATGCTTTTTAAAGGTAAAGATGTTTGTGTTATAGGAGGCGGAAATTCAGCTGTAGCCGATGCCTTATACATGGCAAAAATATGTCCAAAGGTGTATTTAATTCACAGACGAGATGAACTCAGGGCAAGTCCTATTTATATGAAAGCCCTAGAAGACGAAGGTAATATTGAGTTTGTGTGGGATTCAAAGGTTTCTAAAATTAATAGTTCAACTGATACTGGCCGTGAAATGGTTTCAGGTGTTACAGTAGAAAATCTAAAAACGGGTGAAACAAAGGATATTCAAGCCGCAGGTGTATTTGTAACTGTTGGTAGAGATCCAAATACCGAACTTTTTAAAGACTTAATTCCGTTAGATGAAAACGGCTATATAATTGCAGGTGAAGACTGCAAAACAAATATAGAGGGTGTTTTTGCTTGTGGTGATGTTAGAACAAAACTTCTTCGTCAAATTATAAATGCCTGTGCAGACGGCGCAAATGCCTCAAGGTATATAGAAGATTATTTGTTAACACACAGTGATGGCAAAAACATGTAACATTATACTGTACAAATAGTGCTATGACTTATGTGCTCATAGTTGTTTTATAGGGTTATTTTCTACTTCTCTTGCTTTTTACTTTAAAAATCACTATAATGACTTCGCTAATTTTTTACGCTGATAAAAAAATGCTATAGATACTGAAATGAAGTGTCGATACTGATGTATAGGGTTGTATCTATACAAATACAATTAATTATAAAAATGGAGCGTGTTTTATTAAAACAAAACTCATTTTTGCTGGATTTTTTTTATTTTTACATTTTTTTACCTTTGCAGCTGGCAGAGAAGAAAATGTAGAGCGAACTACAGAAAATCCTGCAAGTTGGCAAGAAACCTTCGATATTAGTGAAAGAGAAGAAGGAAAATATAATATTCTCATTACCGCAACCGATACTGCTGGGAACATTAGTAATGCTGGTCCTTTTAATATATTTATTGACCCAGAATCAGACTTGCCTATAACGGGAATAACTAATCCCTTTGAACAAAGTATTGCCGTAGGAAATTTAAATATTGTAGGTACTGCTATTGATGATGATGCAGTTGCATATGTTGAATTAATTCTTGACGGAGATATTGAAAATCCTCTTAGAGCAGACGGTACTGAGTTTTGGTCATATTTTCTTGATACAACTGATATGGAAGAAGGTGTGCATACTATTGAAGCCTATAGTGTAGATATAAATGGGCTTAAAGGTTATTCCACTACAACTACTTGGCAATTAAACAGAGAGCAACCAACAACAATTGTAGAAAATCTAGCATTAGGACAGCTTGTTTCGGGAAGAATTAGTCTTGAAGGTACCGTTTTTGATGGTAATGGTATAGAATCGTTAGAATACTCGCTTGATCGTGGGGAAACTTTTAATGACTTAGGCTTAAAATACTTAAAAGATGAAAATATATGGATATTTAATCTTCCAATAAATACAACAGAACTAGCAGATGGACCTTCAGTGGTATGGTTTAAGTCGAGTGATGTTACCGGATCTACCAATATTTACACATGGTTATGCTTTGTTGATAATACGGATCCTACTGTTTCTTTATTGTACCCTGAAGAAGATAATGCGGTGAATGGTCTTTTTTCTATTTCCGGTTTAACACAAGATGTTATTGGTATAGAAAGTCTTTCTTGGTTTATTAATAGTGATATAAATGGAAACATTCCTCTTCTTGCCGGAAATCCTTACTGGACAGTTGATTTAGATTTACGAAATTTTAATGGAAAAAAAATTGCAATGTCAATTATTGCAACCGATATTGCAGGTAACACTACGGTAGTAGATAAAGAGATACTAATTGATTCTGATTCAGATAAGCCTGTTGTAACAGTTCAATTTCCACCTGAAAATCATGTTGTAACTGATGATTTATATATACGTGGCTTTGTCGATGATGATGATGGAACTAGTAGGGTACTGTATTCAATAAATGAACAAGAAGCAATCTCTATAGAAACAGACTCTGTATTTGCAGTAGAAATAATACTATCACAGAATGCTTTACTTGAAGAAAAAAATACAATTAGCATTTGGGCAGAAGATATTCATGGTGTTGCGGGGGATGCAGTAATTATTCCATTTTTGTACAATAAAGGACCCGTTATTTCTGAGCCAATTATAACTGAACAACGAAATGTAGAGCCTCTTAATTATTTTTATGGAATGACATTAAGAATATTAAGCGAATCGCAAATAGATTACACAATTCAAGGAAATGATATAAAAGAGGTTTCATGGAGATTTGCCGATAAAACTGAAAATTATGTTACGCTTAATGCTCCTAAAGATGAAGTAAAATTAGAAATTCCTCTTGAAAATGCTCCATTGGGGCTAATTCCTATATATGTTCATGCAGTAGATGTTTTGGATAGACATGTAAACGAGATTATTGTTGTATATATTGAAAAGCAACCACAAGAAATAAAACCGGTAAAACTTGAAGAGGGTGAAGAGCCACCCCCACCACCATTATTAAAATTGCCAATTGCAAATACTCATCAATGGTTGGCAGATGAAACCATACGTGAATTATCAGATGGTTCTTTTCATTTACCATTAGAAAGAGTACTTAATGGATATGCAGATTTTTCTCTCCCAATAACTGCAGAAATTACTTCTATAGGTAGTGGTGGCGATATGTCATCCCTATCGGTTAATGTAAATCAAAATGTAGTTTCGCTTAGTGCTACTAGGGAAGGTGTATATAATGATGTTCAAGTTGTTATTACAGATTCACAAGGCGTTACACACCAAGCAGATACGGTCTCTGTTTTAGTTACAAGTTCAGTACCAAATCTTACCATAGATAGTAGCATTCCGTATAAGTGGGTAAAAGATACTGTTACACTTTTTGGTACTGCAGATGATGCAAGTGGTATACAAAGTCTTTCATATTCTCTTGATTCAGGTGAAACTTGGAATGATATTGATGTACGAGCTGACGGTACTTGGGATGCGTATGTTTCTCTTGACGGATATATGGATGGACTCATTACCCTTGACATACGTGCAATTGCCAACACAGAAAGGGAAGCGATACTTAGAACTGCAGTTAGAAAGGACACAATTGCACCCGAAGTTACTGTTGTAGCACCACCTCCAGGAAGTCTTGTAAATGGAGAAACAACCTTTGTATTTAAGGTAGCAGATATTGGTGGAAAGCTTGTGCTTGCAGAAGCCATTCCAACTCTAGATACAGTAACAGAAAGCAGCTTACGTTTTACAGAGCCTGAAATATTAGAGATAGAGTCGCTTATTACTCATCTTGCAGGTGATGCTGAACATCCTCTAGAAAATAACATGACGTATCAGTTTACTGACGCAGCAGGGAACGTAACTATAGTAAATAGTTATGATTTTGAAATAGATGTAGAGTCAGACTTACCAACAATAGAAATAAATGTACCTTTAGAAAATGCACTTATTACAACCGACTTTGAAGTTTCTGGTGTATCGTATGATGATGATGGTGTATCTGATATTTGGGCAAGTATAGATGGAGCAGAATATACATTAATTGCAAAAGGTGCAAATAGTTTTGCTCTACCTATTCCATTTGATACGTTAACAGATAACGAGCATACTATTTCTATCTATGCAGAAGACATATATGGTGTTAGAGGAAACGAAGTATCTGTAGGTTTTAGAGTATCTCGTGAAGAACCTGCAGGTGAAGTTACAAAACCTTTATTAAGTGAAACAGTAAATGGTCTTGCTATACTTGGTGGAACGGCAAGTGATGAAAATGGTATAGCACAAGTATTAGTTTCTGTAGATAACGGAAATACATATAATTTAGTTGAAGGTACCGAAGTATGGCAATATGTATTTGATACACGACTTATACAAGACGGAAGTCATGCCGTATTCTTAAAAGTAATTGATGGCTACGGAATAGAAGCTGTTTATTCAAGTCTAATAAACATAGATAATACTATGCCTATGGTACAAATAGATTTACCACTTGACGGTGCTCGTATTGCAGAAAATCTTTTTATATCGGGACAAACAAGTGATAATATTGCTTTAAAGGCACTTACCGTAAAGATTTCATCTTTGGATTCATTTAACAGTAGTGTTCCTGATGTTTTTCGCAATATAGAAATAGAGCCAGATATAGTAATTGCAGAAAGTTTAGATATTTCAAGCCTTGCAAACGGAACGTACAATATTGAAGTAACCGCAGAAGATGTTGGGGGTAATTTGCGCAGTGTATCTAAAAATATTCAAAAAGACTCCACCTATCTTGATACATCGGTAGACTTAATGTATCCACTTTCTGGTGAATATGTAAATGGTGTTTTTAACGTATATGGAACTGCTATTTCAAGTGAGCCTATTTCACGCCTTGTTTTATATGTAAACGGTATATACACCACTGAAACAAATATTACGAAGGGTGGTTACTTTAAGTTTGAAGTAACTCCTGAAATGATTAGTGAAGGTGAGCATACTATGTTTGCACAAGCTATAACAGCATCAGGAGAGCAAATCGATTCAAATATTCATAGTCTAAATTATCAGCCTTTTGGCCCTTGGATAACTATAGATAATTTTACTATGGGTGATTTTGCTACAAATAGACGTTGGCTAGAAGGTAGTGCAGGGTATGCAATAACGCAACAAGATATAGTTACTCTTGAGTCAAGAGAAAGTACGAGAGAAGAAAAAGAAGCCGTTAGAAACAAAACAGTTGATAAAATAGAAATAAGCTTTGATAACGGTAAAACATTTGAGCAAGTAGGTTCAAGTGGAAAGTGGCGCTACAGGATAGAAGATGATTATTTAGCCGAAGGCTATCACTTTTTGGTAGTGCGCGCAACTATGAAAAACAGACAACAAGCAGTATCACGTTCTATAGTTAGAATAGATAAAACGCATCCAAGTGTTGAACTTATTTCTCCCGGTGAAGGTGGCCGCTTTAATAATGCACTTGAATTTATAGGACTTAGCTCAGATGACATTGAACTCGAAAAAGTAGATATAGCATTACGTGTTGGCGATAAAAACTCTTATGGTGTTCCAACTTTTATACAAGGACTGTATTTAGATGTTCACTTTTTGGGAACAACCTTGTTTGATGTAGGAGTGGGATTATCGTTTTTTGATGATAACGTAAAGTTACAGTTTCAAGTAGGACAATTAACACAAGCTCAGTTTGAAATATTAAATCAAACTACGAGTCCTTTTAGATATGGTGGAACTGTTTTGGGTGGAAAACTACTTGCAAACGTTGCTGTTATTCCATTTGGTAGTTTTGCAGGGCCTGATTGGCAATGGTTATCTGCTTCCTTTGCCTTAGGTGCTAACTTTTCGTATTTTTCAGAAACACAAAGTGGCAAGTCTCAAATGCTTTCTGCCGTGTTGATGCAAATTGAGTTTCCACGGGTAACAATACCAAACCAAAGGTTTTTTAATACCTTCTCATTTTATACAGAAGGGCAATTATGGTTTATTCCAACAGACGTACAAAGTAGTAATGTAGATATTGCATCTCTTGTACCTCAAATAGCAATTGGAATAAGAGCAAATGTTTTTTAGAGGAGAACCATGAAGAAAAAAAGGAAATGTACACATTTGAAATGCTCAACCATCTTGCGACCAATGTTTATTATTCTAGCTTTATGCTCTGGTCTCAGTGTAGGTTTTTCACTTGATAATGAAAGGCTTGCAGAAAGTTTGGATACAGCCTTTATTCGCCAATCGAGGGCAGAATTAACAAGAATTTTAGAGCAAACTCAATCTACTCCTACGTACAGAGATGTAGAAACATATGCGATTAAAAAAATTCGTGAAGCGCTCATTTTTAATCGCTTAGAGTTTGCAGAATTTGCTTCTTTATCGTTAATAAATATTAATCTAAACAACTTTGAAGCCTTAGATTTATATACACGTATAGGAACAGCTCTAGCAGCACGGCAAGAGCAGGAAAGACAAGAAGAAACGGTACGGCTTGCAGAGTTAAAAGAAGAACAAAAACAAATAGAACCTGTGAGCGTAGCAGTTGAGCAAGATTTTGAACAGAGAGTGAGTGCAGATGGCCAAAATGTTTATTTTGACCTTTCAGAATTATCACGTTTTTCACCTTTTAACTGGGGTGTAAATGCAAAACTTGTTTCACTTTCATTGTTGTCAAATCCGGCTCAAATGGGAATGAAGTACGGCGTTGGTTTAGCCGGTGAGTTCTTTTATAATGCTTCTTCTATAAGTATTGGATCTGAACTTGACCTTTCTGCGTATATTATAACACTATTAGGTGATGAAAACTTAGTAAGCGATTTTACGATAGTACCTGCAATTGCCTTTTTAGATTTATCGGAACATCTTTATTTTAGAGTTGGATTTAAGGGTATTTTTGATAATGCTTCAGGAGAGAATAGCTACAATGCAAGCTTTTTAACTCCTTTATTTGGTTTAGAGTGGAAAAAAATAGAAATAGGAAGTACACAAACTAGAGTGGCTTTTGATTATTTAATTGGGCATATTGCACTTGAGAATGTACAAACAGCCTTTGACTTAGGGCTTCGTACGATTGTACCTATTACTGACTTAGGTAGTTTTACATTTAATGCCCTTTTTGATTTTTCTAACACATTGATACTTATAAATAATGATATACAAAATAATGCAAAATTTACAATTGGACTAGGAGTAGGAAATTATGAATAATTTAAAAAAAATCTTTGTAATGCTTTTTTTAATGATGAGCATTTATACCTTTGCAAACACTGGTATTGTGGAACGGTATTTATCTGCCGCTAATGATGAATATAGCCAACAAAACTATGCGCAGGCATATACGTACATAAACAGTGCCTTACAAGTATATGGTTCTTCAGATGTAGAAGATCATGTGCTTTTATTTGCAGAAGATGTTTATTATACGTATCTTTTGGATATTCAAGAGAGAAGGGCTTTTACAGAATTTGTAGAAGTTAAAGCTAACTTAGGTTTATATCCTTTTTTAGCAAGTCAACGAGTTAATGTTCGAGTACAAGCTATAAATGAGCTTGAAGTGAATGAACTTTCAAGACAAGTAGATTCTACTTCTGATGTTGGCGTACGCGAAGTTTTAGAACAACAAAGAGATGCTTTAATTGAAGCTCAAAATGCTCAACTTGAAAATATGAGAGTAAGCCAAGCAGAAGTTTTTGAACAGTTAAACAGACAAACCGATAAATTTACTGAGGCTATTTCTGTAAGTGTGCAACAAACAGAGCAAAACAGCAGTACCGTTATTATTGCAATTTCTATTATTGGGGTATTGTTAATAGTTATCTGTGTAATATTTATTATTCAAGCTTCTAACACAAGCAAAAACAATAAACTACAACAAGAACAATTTGAAGCAACATTACAAATGGTTTCACAAATGAATCGTATGCCAAGTGAAAGACTTGCTCTTGGTGGTGTAACAGACCTTTATGGCGATAATATGCGATACATTGGTAGTTCTCGTGCAAGCATAGATGTTCTTCCGGAACCTGAACAAACAGAAGAAGAATTAGCAGAACTTGCAGACATAGCCGTAAAATGTGAACAACTTGGTGCAGAAATTTCACTTGCAACCGGAAGAAAAAACAATGCCCGAAACGTTGCAGAGCTTGTTTTTAAACTTGCCACTGCAATGGGCTTAAATAATTCTACTTGTAAACTTTATTTTACTGTTTCAATGGTATATGACATTGGATTTTTAGATATTGATAAAGACCTTTTACAATCTACAAATTTAACTGATGAAGAAAAACACGAGATTAGAAATCACGTACAAAAAGGCTCAGAAAGACTTGAATTTATTCCGAATAAATATAAAAGTGTTTTTGGAGAGGCAACAACCTTGCACCATGAAAATCTTGATGGTTCAGGGTATCCATATGGCTTAAAAGGTGATGAAATTCCTACTATTGCACGACTTATTCGTATTGCAGAAAGTTTTGTAGCCCTTATTTCTAAGCGAAGTTATAGAGGAATTATGGATAAGGAGTCTGCAGTAGAAGAACTACGAAAACAAGGTCCTGCATTGGATCAATTTATTGTAGATATTCTTGATTCTGTAGTGTAAGGAGCTAATGTTTAGTAACCTCGACGCACTAAAATACTTGTAACTTCTAAACATGTTTAGTTGTTCACTAGTATGGGATTGTAGGGGAGAAAAATTTGAAATGAAAAGAATTAATTTTTTTACTTCTCATAGAAGTATAGGACAATGTATATTAAAATCTCTTTGTTTTGTAACCATATGTGTTACATTTTTTACTACATGTAATCTTGGTGTAGGTGAAACGGTTGACGTTTTACCTCCTGAGCTTGCGATAGTGTATCCTTCTCCAATTGATAACATAATTATTCGTGATGAGTTTATTGTTCAAGGAACCGTTAAAGATGATGTTGCAGTTAGTTCTGTAACTATTTCACTTGTTGGAACAAACGGAGTTGCCGTTTCATTAAAAAATAACCTTGCAACGGTAAGCGGAAATTCGTGGTCAATTATACTTAATACACCAGAAAACAATCTCTATCCCATAAAAGATGGTGAATACGTTCTTTCTGTAACGGCAACCGACACCAGTGGTCGCGCTAGTTATGTTAGTGGTAATTATGAAATCGATAATACAGCTCCTGTTATATATATGGAACAACCAGGCTCTTCTGATGTTGCAGAAACCTACGGAACTTTGTTAAAAATTAAAGGGCAAGCCTATGACCCAAATATTGAAGAAATAACTTTTGTTGTATATAACGTAGATACTCTTGAACATATTGCTGAAACATCAGTTCCTCTAGAAAGCGGTGCAGTTGATACACTTCTTGGTACCTTTACAGAAGGTGGGGATGCACTTGATAATTTTTACAACAAAATATATGGCTCTACTTTAGACGATATAAAAAAATTTCGCTATTTTGTTGTAGCACGTGATAAGGCCAGAACCTATACTGCTGCAGGAACAGGCGATACCGGTAACGAAAATACCCATTATTATCTTCATTCTCAAGTTAATGCAATTGCTTCTGCAAGCTCTGTGTATGCCTACATGAGTCGAGAAACTGAGGATTTGTACAATATTAAAACTGAAGTTTTTGATTACGCAATTTTTACACCAAGTATTGAAAACAGTGAAGGAGATACTACAGAAAGTGAGCAAACTATAGCATCATCTGTTGACGGGGCAGTTACTGATACACCCATAGAAGAACCTCGTGTGCCAACGGTAACAGATAAACCCTTGGGATTATTTTCTCTTTTTCCATCTACAGCTCCCACCTATTTTGCTGTTGATGAAGCTATGCCTTTGACTAAAGTGCCTTTTGAAAACTTAGTACTGGAAACAGCACCAATTGATGTTACCCTTAATACAAATAATGATGGGGACAAAATAGATTATGATACCGTTACCATACGTGCTTTACAACTAAAAGACGGCAATAACCATCTACAAGTTGATGAAGGTGATGGGCTTGAACTAAAAAAAACTCTTTTACCCGGTAAAGACGATACAGAATTTAAGTACAGTGACTACTATTCTGCAGCATACACCCTTATACCAAGGGTAGCCGAAGACGAAGATGGTATAGAAGATACAGTTGATCCTAAAAACGGAACATATACCTTATTACAAAAAGGTAAAAAAACAACCGACATACAATTTATAGATCCTAACAAACCTGTTACGCCACAGGAAGCTCCATTTGAAGAACTGGAATATGGTTTATACATAATTGAAGTAATTGGTACTGATGTAAAAGGTTCTCCATTTTATAACGGAGGGGGAGTATACTATGGTTTTCAACGTATTTCTTCCAGCTTACCTCCAATTATTACGGTAGACACTAGTATGCCAGGTTTGATTGGCCATACTCTTGATATAACACATGAAGACGCAAAACCACCCACTAACGCTACAATTGACGGCAATTTAAATCAAGATGCTCTAATTGCTCCTTTTACAGGTTCATTGCGCTCAGAAAGTAACGAAATAAAAGAAATAGAGTATGTTCTTTCCAGCGGAGAAATTGATCTTATAAAAAAAGAAATAAGTCCTAGTAAAAACCCTGACCAACTATGGCCAGATCCAGATGGAAGTAAAAATGCAAATGACTATAGATGGTCTATTCCACTTTATCATAAAGACTTTGGAAGTCCTACAGATGCCCAACAATATACGTTAAGTATTACCGCAATCGATACTACACTTGTAAAAGACACGGAAGTATATACTATTGATTATGATTTACAACGCCCAACTATAAGTGCATTAACTCATTCAGTTGTTAAAACGTCTACCGATAAAACAATAAGTGTTAACATCAGAGCGCAAGATAACAGTAATGCTTTTATTGCAGGTAGTAAAGATGGTTCTACCGGTTCTTACATGCTACTTGAACGCTTAGATAGTAGTGGAGAAGTTAAAAAAAGTATTAAAATGCCTATTACAACTCCAAGACAAGAAACCATTGATTTTTCTCTAAATGATATTACAGACCAAACAGATGGTAGTATGCCTGAAGATATGTCAGTAAAAGTTACCGTTGTTGTTGTAGATTCTGTTGGTTTAGAAACTAAAACATCCTTTATTTTTGACAGCTTTAATCCAAGTTTAAGTGAAGCAAAAATTGAAAGCCCTGATACTGCAAGTTGGATAGACGAAACAGATATAGACAACCCTAAAAACTGGTACAACACCGGTACGCTTACACTCTCAGTAAGGGCAGAGGACACAGCACCTACGGGAGCAACAGCAAGTGGTGTACAGTTGGTTGAATGGACTATCGATGATCCAAGTTTAGACAGTGCTCAATGGCAAACATTAACTAAAACAGATGAAACTCTCGGAATTTGGACAGGAAACACAAACTTTATTGAAAGTAAACCGTACACAATACACTTTAGGGCAACTGATGCATCGCTCAATGTTTCTGAACTTTCAGAACTTACCGTTTATATTGATATAAATGCGCCTGTAAATCTTACCCTAGATAAAATACAGGAAACTTCAATAGGGGAAGGCTCATCACCTATTATATATTCTAATGCAACGCAAAACCTTACAATACTGTTTAAAGATATTTTAGATGATGGCACAGCTGACGATGGAACACTTTCTGACGGAACAAGTGATGCTAAGTCTGTACGCCTTGTAAAAATAGGAAACGCAAATTTTGAAAAGTATGATTATCCTGAAGACTATGATGGGTATGAAGTTTCTAATAAAAGTGCAACTCTTACAATTACTAAAGAAGAAATAGAATATGCACAAAAAAATGGTGCTCCAAGTGGTGGTACCGCAACATTCCGCCTTACAGATAATGCCGGAAACACAGCAGACTTTTTATTGTTTACGCTTAGTATAGATACTGTTAAGCCATCGGCCAATATACTTAGTCCTTCTAATAATGCTATTATTAATGGTATGGGTACGGTTAGTGGTACTGCAAATGATAACAGTAGTGAAATAGCTTCTGTTCGTTTAGAATATTTAAATAAAAATAATGGATGGGATGTAATTGGAGAAGTGAAAGCAGAAAACGAAGGTGACAACTTGTTTAACTGGAGTTTTGACTTTGACACAACTGATGAAAAATTTGATTTTGCAGAAAACTCTGCTAATGATACTTTAACTATGCTTCTAACCGTAACAGATGCAGGCGGTAATACATATGAAGAAGAACTAAATGTAAGAATTCGCCAAGATGAAGACCGCCCTATTATAACCATAACAAACCTTATTCTTGATGGAATGACTAAAGATGACAGAGTTTGGTTAAAAGGTAGCGGTGGGGCAACTGCGGAATTAAGCGGAATTGTTACCGATGACGATGGTGCAATTACTCAAGATAATTTTAAAATAATTGTAAATGGTGAAGAAAAAAGCCCAACTACTTACACAAGTGGTTCATGGTCGATAGATCTTGGTGCGAGTGGAACGCGCGATATTGTTTTTGAAATTACAGATAGTGTTGGCGCTACATTTACTTCTGCTAATCTGGGGTCAACTTCGGTAGACTTACAAAACACTCCGAAAATAACTGATGGTACAAATAAATTTGGTTATACAGATACAGATACAGATACATATGACAAGGGAAGCACTATTCGCTTAACGGTTGATACCGTTTCACCAACTATAGGTGATATCTATATTGATAAAACTCCATCAGAAGAAGCTTTTCCGTGGTTTGATGATACCGATAAAGAACTGTTTGAAGACAGTGACTTGATTGGAGGAAATTCTAAAAAATTTGCACTTAAATTTGAAGCTATAGATGATAACACCATTGCAAAAGTGGAGTGGCATACTGATAAGTTGTCTACTAAAGAAACTATTTCAGAACACCCAACAGAAGAAAATACATATGTTGTACTTGTAGACTCAAGTGATCTTTTATATTTTCCTCAAGAGGATTATGCAACCATTACAATAACAGTAGAGGATGCAGCAGGTGAAGTAAGCGTACGAGAAATGCCTATTCGTATCGACAATACGGCACCAACACTCAGTGTTATAGATCCACTTCCAAATACGCAAGTAACCGGAGTTGTAGCTGTTACCGGTAGTGCAAGCTATAATTTTGAATATGCAAGCTTACCTCAAGAGAATGCAGTTAGATACATATTCCCTAAAAAAAATGACACTGAAACGGGCTGGATACAACCTCTTGCAACTGATGAAGGTTGGACAGCCATTAGTGCAGCAAGTACTTCTTGGCAAGTAATTTTTGGCGATGAAGCAAGCCCGGGCGGTACTCTTAAAGAATTTACTGCAGAGCATGCACTAGAAACAGAAACGGGATCAGGTCTTTGGAGACTTCCTATTGTGTTCCGTGTGCAAGATATTTTGGGTAATGAGTATATAACTAATGTAGAAGACTACATTCTTGTTGTTGACCCCAATGGTGATAAGCCTAAAGTTTCAATTATATCTCCTATACCGGAAGAGGATGAAACCGAGGTAGTACTTGGAGGCATTATTCGTATATTTGGTAGTGCAGAAGACAATGTAGAAGTTAATGCAGTGTATATGCAAATAGATACTGATTATGATGGTAACTTTGATTATGATTTAGATAACCCTGATTCTGATAGTACTGATGCAGGTTTTCTTGCGAAAAATGGTTATGACGTAAAAGTAATCAATCCTAAGCCGGATTATGATCCTAGTGCTCCTGATGGAAGTGACCCTGAGCCTTGGTGGGGAATAAAAGTAACCGGTACAAACAGTTGGAATACAACGATTAATGAAAATGGTGAGTTTAACCCTGAGACGGGAAAAAGAAAACCAATACGCTATCGTGTGCGTTCTGTTGATAACAATGGTGTTGTGAGCGCATGGTCAAAACCAATAATTATTCAAGTAGATAACACAGCTCCAAGAATAGGCTCAAGTGAAACCATTAAGGTAGTACAGTATAAAAGTGGTAATAGTGGTACTATAATTGCAGAAAAAAATTATGAGCCTGACATGTGGCTTTCAGGAGACTGGTATTTAACAGGATCCATAGAAGATGAAAGCGGTATTGCTAGTTATACTGTAACGGATATAAATAGCGGTAGCATCATCACTAATAATGGTTGGTTTACTGCAAAAGACTTTGATGGCAACCCAGGCTATAGGATGAATATTCCTCTCTATAAAGAATCAGGTAATTTTGACTTTACTATTGAAGCAAAAGACGTTGCAGATTCTCAAAGTACAAGGAGAGAATTTAGTTTTAACCTTAATAATACAGAGCCTACAATAAGTGCTTTACAAAACAGTGCAGGTGCTTTTATAGGCAATGGAGCCAATGATGCCACTGTTCAGCAAAGTAACGGTAGCTTTACCTTTGGCTCAACGGTAAATGAAGACGGTGGTAGTGGTTTAAGCCATGTAGCCTTTTGGTTTGAACGCCCTGCCTATGGTTCAGAAGGTAAACGAATTTACAATGTAATGGAAGAAACTAATAATGTTACTACATTAGATAATCCTAAAGATGAAGTACCAGTTTCAATTATAAAAAGACTTCCAAGATTACCTTTAACGGGTGTAACACGTAATTCTGAAGACACCTTACAACATAGCAAGATTGAAGGTAACAAAAATGTTCGCGTTGGTAGTGTAGTGCATATTGGTGGAATTGATCGCTTAATTACTGCAGTAGACTACAATAGTGGTATCGTAACATTCTCTCCGGGTGTTTCAACTACATATACAGAAGCAGACATTGCCTATGTAATGCTTGTAAACAACCGTAAAATAGAATCTCCCGGAACCCCTCCAATAAATGATGATGGAGACGGAATGGTTGAATCTGTTGAAGGCTCTAATAAAAACTATACTTGGAGCGCATCTATTGATTCAAAAAATATACCCGATGGTCCTATAACAATTTATGCTGTTGCCTATGATAATTCAGGCTTAGCATCTGAAACCTATAGTGTAGACACAAAAATAGAAAACCATCGTCCTGCAATTGCAAGCATTACCTTGCAATCAGATTTAAATGGTAGTGGTACTATTACAGATACTGACCAAAAAAAGGTGTACTCTATCTTTGATAGTACAGACCCAGATGCTGAAAAAGTTTACGATGCCACTGTTAATGCATCAGATTTTACCGCAAAAGGGCTTACCTACCTTATTCCTGAAATTGTTGGTGGAAACGGCAATTTATATTATAGTTTGCAAACCACCGATTATGAACTTGATGTTGATACTAGCAAGCCAATACGTGATGTTGATGTTGATAACGATGGCGTAATTGATGCTGAACCGCAAGAATACCCAATTATTCTAGGGTTAATAGGTAATAAATTACTTGGTTTAGATGATACAAACGGAAGAGTGTTCAACTTTTCCATTTGGGATTCAACCCCAGAAACTACCGTCGGTAATAGCAGCCAAAGGGCAACCTTAGAGCTTACAATGAACGTAGATGCAGTTGATGGTGAAGCACCAAGTACCTCAATTTCAGCTTTTGCACAAACTAATAAAAATAATGCAAATGCAAGCTCTCTTTATGAAAATAGTCTTGAAAACGGTCACATAGAATTAGAAGCAGATTTACCGGATAACTTTAATGCCGAAACAGGTATCTATGACCGAGACCCAAAAGTTTCGGGTAAGGTAACGTTTAGAGGAACAGCCACCGATACCACAGCCTTAAAAGAAATATGGGCAAAAATTGATTATTTTGGATTTACTGATATCACTACTCCTGACCAAGACTTTGTAAGACTTGCAGTGTTTAATACAGTTACAGAAGACTGGGATATAACTTCTTCTGACTTTGCTACAAACGGTTGGAACTTAGTAGTAGAAAATGTTGATCATACCGACAAAATAACACCAAAAGATTTCCCTGTTGTTGACCAAGACGGCCATACCGTGCGCTGGGCATTACATTGGGATAGTCAAAAAATAAACAAAACTGCACAAGCCGATGTAAAGGTGCAAATTAAGGCTGTAGATGCAAGAGGTAAAGAAACAACTGATAGTTATCGCATTGATGTTGTGCCGTATATTACTTCTGTTACAACAAACCTTACTAATTTTGATTCAGGCGGCACAACGGCAAGTAGAACAGCCCTTGGAAACTACCCTATGTATGTTGGCGAAACGGTAACTATACACGGATATAACTTAGAAGGTGCATCATTACAAATTGAAAATACAAACGTAAGTGTTACAAGTAGTGAATCTAGCGTAGTTTTTACAGTTCCTAGTGGTAATACTTTAACATCCGGTAAGGCTGAGTTAACAGTAAATGACATAACAAACCTTAACAATAAAAACAGTGATACTGCCGAATACAATAGTACTCCTTCGCTCAACAATGAAAACCTTATGGATGATGTATCTTTTGATATATGGAACACAAATGATAGCTTGAGTATCTTTGGAACTGCAAGTGGATTTGGTCCTTTTTATTCGCCTGAATTGCGTATTAATCCAAATACCGGAAACATGGGATTTGCCTATACCCGCGATGACTATTTTTATATGCCGGGATTAGATAGGGTCAACCCAGACGAGAATAATCCATCAACCGGTACTGATGCATTACGGCAAATAGAAAGAGGGTGGGCACCATACTACGAATCTGCCCTTGCCTTTGATAATGACGGTAACAGCTATGGGCTTTCTACAAACACCGATACGATTCGCAACGGAGCGTTTGGTAACCCAGGTTATTCTGCCTATACAACGTTCTTTTTTGACAGAATAGGAGAAACAGGTGGTGCTTCTGCAGCCGTTAATCAAAGCTCAAGTCATAGAGGTGGAACCTATAGAAGACGTATAATGAGTACTAGTACTGATAATGCAGATACGACATCTGAGACTAGGGTTATGTCTCCTTCAATGGCAACAATTTCGGGCGATCGAACCAATACTACTCCAACAGAGGTGTACCTTGCATATTACGATGTACTCAGTAAGCATATACGCTATCAATGGGGAACTGTTGGTGCAACACTAGAAATGGATGCAACAATAAATGGTGGAACAATTTCTACTACCGATCCCCATGGCTTTATTAAGGGCGATGAAGTTACTCTACAATATGAAACTTCTCCTGCTGTGTATGAAAAACTTGACAATGATACCTATCTTATTAATCAACGTTTTTATGTTGTTGCAGTGGATGGTAATACATTTAAAGTAAGCACTACTAAAGATGGTACTGCAAGCGAAAACCCAGGTGGTTTAAATGGAAAAAAGGCTCGAATATCTGCCGTTGGTGGCCAATTTAAAGATATTACCGGCGGTTATATGGCGACAGATTATCCTAGTGATCGCGTTGTTACCGACATGTATGAAAACAAGTACAGTATTATAGCAAATGGTGGTGTGTCTGAACATGTATCGCTTGATGCAAGATCCCTAACCACAGGTAAGCTTGTTGCTATAACCTATGCTAAAGATGATAAACTGCAGCTTGCGTATTCAACAAACCCTCAAAATGATACAGGCTTAGTGACTAATACAGACTCGTATTGGAAGATAAAGGGAATAGATGAAAAAACTGCTGTAAGCATGTTTAGCGATGTAAAAATAGATGAACATGGTGGCATACACATAGCCTATGCAAGTGAGAGCCTCGCGCTAAAATATGCATATCTTTCATCAGCTGGAGCTGACCCGGTTATTGTAGAAGTAGACTCATTCGATTCTGTAGGTAACTATTTGCGCCTTAGCCTTAAAGAAGATGGCACAAACATTGTGCCATACATTAGCTATTATTCTACTTCGTTAAGTATAGCAAAACTTGCCTATAACGTTGCGAGTACCGTTGAAGGCCTTAAAGTAGTTGGTATAGAAAACGGTGTAAAAAATGGCATGTTTACCGGCAAGTGGGAAGTAACACATATTCCGTCTGTTAATGCACCTCGTGAAGATACCATAAATGTGGCTATCAATAATAAAAACGACGGAAAAATAACAGGAGAGGGTGCAAACGGCACAACAAATCCTGTAATTGCATATTCATTAACCAATAAAGATGGGATTGAAATAGTACAAAAAAGGTAATAATTATGAATAATAGAGATATACATACAAAAAAAAGAAAACCTCTGCTTATTGCAAGTATCGCTCTTTGTATACTGCTTTTTACAACCTGTAATGTGGGCTTAGGTGAAACCGTAGATATTTTGCCCCCTGAAGTAGTTATTAACTACCCCGAAAATACAGCAATAATTAGAGATGAGTTTGTTATGCAAGGTACGGTAACAGACGATTTTAGAGTAGAAAGTGTAGCGGTTAGTTTTACCCTAAAAGATGCAATTGCAGGCATTACGCCATATCAATATAGTTTTCCTGCAGTAGTTGATGTTCAAAATAATACATGGCAGCTTTTTGGCGTAAATAAAAAAAGTACTCAAAATGGTATAGAAAGCCCCTATTTAATAAAAGATGGCTTATATACGGTAACTGCCTTGGCAACAGATGCGTCCGGAAAACAACATTCTAACACTGTCGATTACACTATCGATAATACAGCGCCCGTTGTGGCTATGACAACCCCCGGCTCTGACACAGACCCTGAAAATTATGGAAATGTAATTTCTATAGTAGGGCAGGTTGCAGATGACAACATAGAAAAAATTGTATTTTCAGCCTATGCTGATGCAAGTGGCACAGATTTTATTGCCTCAACTTCAATTGACGATTTTTCTGGTGCAATTATAAACAATGAAATAGGGCGATTTTCTGATGATGAAAGCTTAGCTTCATTTTATAATGACATTCTAAAAAAAATTCCTGAAGAAAATAAGGATAAACCATTATACTACACCATACAAGCTCTCGACCGTGCACGTATATATAATGGCCCTCAAAATATATACAAAGAAGGAAATAGCTCTACAGAATACTATCTTACCGCCGACCTTGAAACACTTGAATCTATCGATACAAACCTTATACACAGTATAAGAACAGAAACATATTACAGAACTTCTTCAACTGAAGTAAATGAAGATAAAAAACTCGCTGCCACAACTATAGAAGATACACTTAAAACTATAGCTAAACCTTCTGGTATAGGTGTGCCTACTGTGAACGCCATTTCTGCAAATACTACTTTTTCTTCTACTCAAGTTACGCTTGCAACATTTACAATATCACCTAATGCGCCACCTACTTTTTCATATGGTGCTGCTTTTACAGGTACACGACCACCCAAAACAAATGATATAAGTGCTACAAGCTCTATTGATGTTAACTTGCATCCTAACCTTGATGGCTCTGCTCACGAACTTGACCAATTTAGTATATATGTAAAAGAGCTTACCGAAAACGATACAGTAAAAACAATACATCAATTATATCCTTTAAAAGACGGTACGGTAAAAAGCTCTCTTGAAGCAGGTGTGTTAACACTCGCCTTGCCCCTACAAGGTGTAGATATTAAAACTGACACCTTACCCACTAATGAGCAAATTGGAAAGCCTGATAATAATTCTGATAGCAAAATCCTTAAACATACACCCAATGAAGGCATAGTTTTTGACCTACCAACCGGCTCATACATTGTAGAAGTAGTTGGTTCAGATTTTCTCGGAAGAGAATATAAAAATAAAGATACAGATAACTATGGCTTTAATAAACTTGCTTCTAGTACTCTTCCTATATTTGATGTAAGTGCTACGTTCCCAACTATTACAATTATAAAACCTAAAGCTCAAAACAATGAGCCTGTACTTGTTGTAAAAGGTAGTGTTACTACATCAAAAGACCTTGTTGGAAGTGAGCACGGTATGGAAAGTGTAACCTTAACACTAAAAGAAAGCGGTTCAACTGAAAATATCGGTGAGCCTCGTACTCTTTTGGCAGGGGTAGACAATGAAAACTTTACTACCATAAATAAAAAAAAGTATGACTTTTCTATACCACTTACCCATGAAGATTTTGGTAGTACAGATACAACAAAGGATTATGTACTAACACTTGTTGGGACAGATAAAGATGGCGTTACTACAACTGAAAATCGCTACATTACTTATGATGTAGTGACTCCTATTATTACACTTACTGCAGAAATACATAGTGTAGTGGATTCTACCAAAAAACTCACGTTAATTATTGATGCAACCGATGATAAAAATATTGCAAGTGCTTCCGATGAAAATGGTTTTTCAACTACAAATTATTACACCATAGGAAGCGAAAAAACATTTTTTAAAGCTAATGATCTAAATAATACTACAACCATTACGCATGAGTTTATTCCCGATGAAAAAGGACTAACCATAACGGTTGCTGCACAAGATGAAGCAGGAAACCCTGCAGAAAAGACAATAACACTCGACACCCTTGCACCTGTTTTATGGGATGCAAGCATTACTAATCCAATAGAACCTGATTATGAACAAACAATTAATGCAGGAACAAATGAAGAAAAAACCATTAATTGGTATGGAAATAAAGCACTTACCATAAGTATTTTTGCAAAAGATGTTATACCAAGTGGAGAAGATAACGTTGAAGTAGCGAGTGTAGAATATAGCCTTGTTAAAGTAGGAGACACTTCTACACAAGAAGTATGGATGAAGCTTAAAAAAGGGCAAGACATAACAAAACCACTTGAATGGACAGAAACTATATATCCTGCGTCTACAGGTGAGTATGTTCTTAGTTTTAGAGCACTCGATGTAAATACAAATGCATCTCCAATAGAAAAAGTATTTTTTAGTGTAGATAAAAATACTCCTTCTGTACCTACAAGCTTTTTAGTAAATGGAGATGAGAATATTGTATCTTTTACAACCAATGCAAAAAACAATATTATAGTTACCGTTAATGGTCTTATAGAAGAAGGAAGTGGTTTAAAAGAGATAAAACTCACAAAAATAGGCTCAGTAGTTAAAGATGAAGTGCTTTCTTATACACCCGTTAATGAACTTGAAAATACCTATACAATTACTATACCAAAAGAGTCAATCGCTGCAAATGCAAATGGTGTTATTGAGTTTACTCTTACAGACAATGTTGAAAACAAAACAGTGTATAGACCTTTTTCTGTTATAATCGATACAATAGCACCTGTAGTAGAAATAACCTCTCCGTTACAAGATGAAACCGTAAACGGAACAATTACAATACGGGGTAGTACAACCGATGCTTATTATAGCGAAACAGTATTACAAATAAAAAATGATTCTAATGAATGGGTAGATATTAGTGATGTGCTTACAAGTAGGGTATGGACACAAAACCTTTATACAACAACATACACAACCAAAGCTATTACACTTCGTGCAAAAGCTAAAGATAATGCCGGTAATGAAGCCTTTTCTGATGAGCGTATTATAAAGATAGATCAAGACTTAGATAGGCCAGAAATTAGTATTACTAACGCAAAATTAGCCGGTATGAATGAAACAGACCCTGCAAAACTTTCTTTAATAAATCAACTTAGGGGAAGCATAGTAGATGATGATGGTATAAAATTGCTAGAAATTGCTAATGTTTCTGATCTTAACACTGAACTTAAAGATGAAGACTTCGAAGAGGTTGAAGTTTTACCCGGTGGGTTATGGATATATCCTTCAACAGATAACCCTGAAACAAGCAAACTTTCAGATGGTGAACATAATCTCTATTTTAGAGTAACAGATGCTACAGATAAAGTATTTACTTCAAGTAAAGAAGAATCACAAACAAGTCCCAAAATAACAGATGGAAGCAATACTTTTGGCTACAGTAATTCAACTGTACAAGATACAAGGGTAAAACTTTTAGTAGACACCATACCACCTGAACTTACATTAGTTGAAATAAGTACAAATGGTGTTGATTGGCGTAATTTTAGCGATAGAGTAGAAATTAAAGGAACATTTTACTTACGTATAACTGCACAAGATGCAAGTGAGATAAAAGGTATTGTCGTTAAGTATGCAGATACGTTAATTTCTACAACTACAATAACAACAAAAGAAGATGAAACTACTAACCTCTTTATTTCTACAGCTGAAACGGATGCAATAGATAGTATAACTACAAAATTACCAAATACCCGCTTAAATCTTACACTAGAAATAACAGACAGTGCAGGTGTTTCCCATACACAGCGCTTAACTCAAATGCTTATAGATAACGCAGCGCCAACCTTAAGTGCTGTTACTAGCCATGCATATGCAGCTGTTGTAACAGGAAACGTAGTTTTAGCAGGAAGTGCAAGCGACGGTAATAATAGTTCAGGCATAAAGAGTATACACTTTGCCTTTCCTACTACGGATGGCGCAAATAGTAATGAATGGATTATGCCGGAGCAAAAAGATGTAATTGAAGAAGGCGATACCATTTGGAAAGAAGTATCAAGCGGAACAAGTTCTTGGAGTATTACATTTGATGGTAGCGAAAAGGGTTATCCAACACTTTCTTCATATATTGGAGAAAACGGTAATAACATTGCAATAGAAACCTCATCTGACTCAAATATTTGGAGACTCCCCATTGTGTTCCGCTTAGAAGATTATCTTGGAAACGTTTCGTATACCGATATTCCGCCACAACCACCGGCAAATCCGGGAGATGGATATGTTGTGGAAGATGAAAACAGGGTATTTAATCATTTTGAATTACATGTAGACCCTAATGGAAATAAGCCAACTGTTTCTGTAAGTTATCCAAAACCTACAGGGGATGCTAACTTAATTCTTGGTGGTGCAATAACTATCTTTGGTAGTGCAAAAGATAATGGTGTTGTAAGTGCTGTTTACATGCAAATAGACACCAATGGCGATGGCAAATTTGAAGACAATATTTCTGGTAGGGATGCACAGTTACTTGAAGCAAAAGGTTACACAATTGATAGAATAGAACATTTCGAGCCAAGACCTGACGGTAGTGATCCTCAAGAATGGTGGGGCTTTAAGGTTGATGGAACAAACAACTGGAAGCAAGTTATTAATGCCTCAGATGAATTAAATAACACTACTATTCGCTATAGGGTACGTTCTGTAGATTTAGGCGATGCGGTAAGCGATTGGTCTGACCCTGTAATAATTGAGATTAATGATAATGTTCCAACAATTGGAGAATCTGAAGAGCTTACACTTGTACAGTATGCAAGTGGTTCAGCGGGTGAAATTACAAGACAACAACCCTATGAAGACGGTATTTGGCTTACAGGAGAATGGTATTTAATAGGTTCAATTGAAGATAGTGCAGGAATCTCTAGCGTTGATGTTACTGGTGGCATTATAGGAGATGAAACTAATGGAGAATTATTTACAATTGTTAATGACTTTGCTCCTTTAAATACAAGTGGCTATCGTATGAATATTCCTCTTGGTACAGATGATGGTTTACTTACCTTTACCATTACTGCAACAAAAACATCAAACAATGAAACTATAACAACAAGTCGTACTATTTTTGTAAACCATGATAATACTGCACCAAGTATAGCTACAAATCTTCAGCATAGAGATCAAGATATTTCTAAAGAGCATAAAGTACAACAAACAGATAAAACATATTCCTTTGGCTCTACGGTACAAGAAACCGGTGGTGGTTTGAGCCACATAGCTTTTTGGTTTGAACGGCTCGACGTGGATGGAAACGAAAGTGACAGAATCTATAATGTTATGGAAGAACGCACAAAAGTTGAAAATGGAGAAACTATCACAAACCGTACAGACTTCGGTTCCGGAAAACTCGAAATGATTGATGATCTTCCAAGGTTACGTTTAACTGTTGATGAAAGTAATCGTGTAAGCGAAAATACTCTTCAACATGAGAAAATTGTAGGTAATTTAAATGTGCGACGAGGAGGTTTAGTAACCATTGCAGGTGTTGACCGCACAATTACCGCAGTAAACCATAGTGCAGGAACAATTACCTTTACTCCAAGTGCCAATACTGCTTACACAACTGCAGATATTGCCTATGTACTATTGGTAAATAACCAAGGTTCTATAGAAACAATGCGAGACGATGGAACAATTGTTAATGACGATGGTGACGGAATGCTTGAGTTTTTAGAAAGGCAAGGTTCAAACTACACATGGTCTGCCTCTATCGATTCTCGAAACATTCCCGATGGCCCAATAAGAATTCATGCTGTTGCCTATGATATGTCGGGGAATTACACAAAATACACAGTTGCCGAAAGTATTGTTTCAAATAATGCACCTGCTATTTCAAAGGTGTGGTTAGGAACCGACATAAATGCAAACGGTGAGATTGAGCCAAATGAAGAAACTGAATATTCAACTCTAAACGATGATAATGAAGCGGTCGTAAGTGCTACTGTAGATGCATCAAGTGGAGATAATAAATTTACTGCAACAGGGCTTACTCATGTAACGGCTGAAATTGTTGGTGGAAATGGTGACTTACATTATAGTCTTTCCTCAGAAGGGTATGCAGGCATAGCTGTAGATACTGTTGGAAAAACTACACGAATACGTAAAGACGATGGCAGTTTTCAGGATGGTGAAGCGCTTGCTTCTAGAGTAAATGCAATTGAATTAAAGGTTGTAAATGATAAACTTTTAGGAGCAATTGATGATACTACAGGTGAAGCATGTGAGTTTATTTTTAAAATTTGGGATTCAACCGAAGAATCAACAGTAGGTAATGAAGAGAGCGGTAGTCAAAAGGCAGATTTAACGGTAAAAATGCACATAGACGTACTCGATGATGTAGGTCCTAATACTGTTATTTCACCTTTTTACTGGGAAGGTGAAGATAATAATTCTCTATACCTAAACAGCCAAGAAAACGGCCACATAGACTTAACAGACGACTTACCAGATGCGTTTGATAACACAAAAACAGGTATCGATGACCGAGACCCTAAAGTGTCGGGTAAAGTAACACTTAAAGGTACTGCATACGATGATAAGGCTTTACGCGAAATATGGGCACAAATTGGTGGCTTTAATTTTGCAGGTGGAGAAGAGCCTGCAACTGCTTTAGTAAAGATTGCAACATATACCCCTGCAACTGAAGATGAGGAAGCTTTATGGGATATTCATGGCGCAAGTATGGATCTTTATGGTTGGGACTTTAGTGTAACAAAGGACTCCATTGACCAAACCGGGCATAAGGTTGAATGGACACTACATTGGGATAGTCAAAAAATAGCCGGTGTAGTAGGGCTTGATAAAACAATTACCATTAGTGCAAAAGATGCAAGCGGAAACGATACAGTGAATGAAGATGTTACGGGTAAAGACCCTGTTACAAATGAAGAAATTGTTATCAACAAGCCAACGTATCGTGTTGATGTTGTGCCGTATATTACAAAGGTTTCCACAAAAATTTCTAAAGATAAGAGCACCAATGCACGAACAGCGCTTGGTAAGTACGTTGTTACAGCCGGTGAAACAGGCATAATAATTGATGGGTTTAACTTTGCAGATACGAATAATAATACGGTTACACTTGGTACAGAAGAAATTGCAGAAAATGTAGCAGGTGTTGATAATACTGTTACCGTACAAACCGAAGATGCGAGCGATTCAGGAGAGGTAACTCTTAGTGTTAATGGTATAGAAACGCTTAACAATCGCAATAACAATAATAAAGATTACAACAAAATGTCAATGGCAAATAATGATTCTCTTGACGACGATGTAGCGTTTGATGTATGGGAGTTTAACGATATTACAAATAAACCTAGTGCAAACATTATGGACTTAGAGCTTCGCGTTAACCCTGATAACGGTATGCTCGGCTTTGCATTTGTAGACACATATCATTTTTATATGCCAAATGCTAGTAAAAGTCAGGCTTGGTATGCAACGGGAGAGGGACCGTACTGGGAGTCTGCCCTTGCATACTCTCCTAACGGTAGAGCGTATGGGCTTACAGCAAATCAAAATAAGTGGATTAATGGTAATACACCTATCGGATCTTATGTAACTGTATTTACATCAGGCAAAACGGTAAATATTCTTGGTACGGGTGTTGGACATGATGTACGAGTACAGCGTTTATTGTCGCCGGTTATGGCAGCAACAGCTCAATCCACCTCAGTAGATAATATTTATTTAGCATATTTTGATACCATTGATAATCAGCTTCGCTACCAGTATGGCACCTATAATGCGTCATCTTTTGGAGGTCAACTTACCAACCATTCAGGTACTACTACAGCTGCAAGTACAACCAAATATTCTATAATCAAAGAACTTCCTAACGGTACTGACTATGTTTCTCTTGATGCTAGAAAATTTACTTCAGGAGATCTTGTTGTAATTACTTGGTATGACAAGTCTAACGGAACATTGCAAATGGCCTACAACAACATAAACCCCCGTACAGATAGTGATGATATTGATGAAGCAATAAAAAATGGCTGGAAGTATAAAGAAATTGACACTGGTGGTAGTGGAGCACACAATATGGTAAAAATAGATTCTAAAGGTGGTATTCACATAGCGTATCATACCACAAAGGGCTTAGCTTTAAAATATGCCTATGTTACTCTTCCTGCAACTGCAGAAGGAGAAATAACAAAAAATATTGTTACTGTTGATTCCTATGCAGTAACAGGAACACAAGTTAGACTTGATATTGCTAAAAATGGCAACAATATTGTACCATACATTAGTTATTATGAGGGTGGTGTAGCAAAAATAGCTTACCAAGTTCAGTTTGGCACTACAGCGAGGGAACCTGCATTAAATGGAGTAGAAAAAAACAAATTTACCAAAAACTGGGAAGTTTCTGTTGTACCATCATTGTCAGTGGTAAAAAATGATTCGGTAAATGTTGGTGTGTATAAAGACCCTAAAGAAACCGATGATACACAAATTAAAATTCCAACTTTTACTGGTGATAAATATGGTGGTAACGACACTATGAATCCGGTAGTTGCATACATTAATGGAAGTGGTAATGTAGAAATGGCACAAAAACGATAGGGGAATAATTACTAGTTACTAATTAAATAAGCTTTGAAAACTGTTGCACATATCAATTAAGACTGCCAAGTCTTTTTGGTATGCAACAGTTTTTACGTTAAAAAGAACATTCTTAATTTTCAGACAATTTGCGTAGTAAACGGAATAGTTTTTATAAAATTTATGGGTTACTAATTCGTAATTACAAATTAGTAACTATCTTTCAGCCATGTCCTAAACAGCTCACAAAATACTGAAACTTCTGCACTTGTTACAAAGGCGCTTTCTTTAATAGACGGCAATAGCGAATCGGATGCGGCAGCCCAAAGTCTAAGGTCTGAGGCTTGTTTATCCAATGCTTGTGCCGTTGAGTGTACAGGTGCAAACTCTGTTGTATCGTTTAAAGTGCCTTGTGTACTGTTTGATGCTAAGTTTGCTAAAATGCTCAAAGCGTTTACCATTTTTTCTGTGTTGTTTGCACCTTTAACCGTTTTGTCAGAAAGCGGTATTCCCAACACTGTAGGAACAATGAGTGAGCGCGATACAGAGCTTTGCCCTGCAGGAAACCATGAAGTAGTGTAGTACCTAATGTCGTCAAACGGAATGGATCGGTGGTAGGATAGGGGCATAAAAAGCACTGCTGGGCGCTCTAAATCTATAAAATCTAAAATATTTTTTTCGGTTAAAAACATCCATTCCGGATGAATAAGTCGCCATTGCTTCCATGTTTGCACTGTCTTAAAAAGATTTTCTAAAGTACTTGCTTCAAGGTTGTTTTCTGTACTTCTAAGGGGCTGTTGTACAAGATTTAAAAAATCTTCTTTTGATTTTATAGGATGTGAGCGTAATATTTCTACAAGTTGTGTGTAAGCATCTTTTCCGTAATAAGACTCAACCATTGCACTTAAAAATAACAGTAAGGTTGTATTATCCCCTCCGGCAATTGCAAATGGAAAACCTGTTTGGGGGGCACTTCGTTGTACATATTCTGCAAACGGTATTAGCTGGTCAAATGTTCTTAAGGGAGTTCCGCCATTGTAATTGCGTAATAAATATGCATTGTACGATATTTCAAAATGATTTAATGCTATCGGAACAGCATACGGTGTATTTTGAAAAAATCCCGTGCTTCCTATTGACTTTGGAAAATTGTCATATTGTTCAAGTGGTACCCCTACCGAATGCTTTACTATAGATTCAGCATTTTTCCCTGCAAGGGTAAACACTATATCAGTTTCTTCTACTTGTTCTTCTAACGTTAGGCTTGTATCAAGCATAATAAATTCAAAGGTTACATTAGAATTGCTAGCAGTTGTGGTATCTGCAATTGTTTGTTCAATGGCAAGTCTTGTTTTATCATCAAGGTCGTAAAATGAAACCGTTAAAATATTTCGATTAATAAGGTAGTTAACTAAAAAAGTAGTTCCAACACCAATAATAAGAATGCAAACAGCAATTATAGCGAATAGTAGTTTTTTACTAATTTTATGTTTCATAGTATAATCATACTCTATTTTGTCAAAATTTTCAAGACTGGGTGTATACAAAATAATCTGTGTAATTCTTGCGTAATATGTGGTTCCCCCTTATTTCTCTTGCAATTTTCGCTAAAAATCACTATAATATAGCAAATTAGAGAGGGAATACATGAAAGCAATTGAATTAGAAAAAGTATACAATCCAAAAGATTTTGAAGATAGACTATATAGAGAGTGGGAAGAAAAAGGTTGTTTTAAACCAGAAGCCTCAGACAATGGCGATACAAATCAGCAAACATTTACTGTTGTAATTCCACCACCAAACGTTACAGGTGTTCTACACGCAGGACACGCTTTAAATAATACACTACAAGATATTGTTGTTCGTTATCACAGAATGAAGGGCGATAAAACTCTTTGGGTACCCGGTACAGACCATGCTGGTATTGCAACTCAAAATGTAGTAGAACGAAAACTAAAAGCAGAAGGTACATCTAGGCGAGAACTTGGGCGTGAAGATTTCTTAAAACGCACTTGGCAAGTAAAAGATGAACACCACGAAATAATTACAAAACAGCTTAAAAAATTAGGCGCATCTGTAGACTGGGATAGAGAGCGTTTTACAATGGACGAAGGCTTGTCAAAGTCTGTTCGTGATGTATTTGTTACCCTTTATGAAAGAGGCCTTATTTACAGAGGAAAGTATCTCGTAAATTGGTGTACTTCATGTGGAACTGCCCTTGCAGACGACGAAGTAGATCATACCGATAAAGATGGATTTATGTACCACATTTTCTACGAAGTAGAAGACGGCTCAAAGTTAGAAATTG
>CAYJJW010000006.1:0-30212 GCA_964370555.1 uncultured Treponemataceae bacterium
AGGGTAAGATTAAGAATACTTTGAAAAAGAACATTACAAACATTTTCGCCCATGGTTGCAGTTGCAATAGATTGAATCATAAAACCTCACTTGAAATATTAAAGCTCGTTAGAAGATTTAATACAAATCTTTCACTTGTCATAAAATTTATTACACCATTTACTCGAACAAAATAATTTCCATTTTTTTGCTGTTCAGATATTTCAATTATATCCATAGTGCCATTTCTCATTTTTAAAACGATTTCAACAATTCCACTGTTAAAATGTGCATTATCAACAACTTCTGATATCCTCATAGAATTAAGAGGCTCAAGCAAAGATCCTACTTGAAGATAATCAAGTATAGTTCCATTATAGGTTCCTTGCATATCTTGACCTGAACCTTTTATTTCAATAAAGGCTACTGAATCATTATTTCTTTTTACCTCAACATAATCTAAAGATGCAATAGCAACATTATAAACAACATTATTTAATAATTCTAAGTATGTAGCGGTAAGAAAATCTGTTTGCAAATCTCTTCCTTGATACCAATTAATACCATCAAATGCATAATAAGTATTAGCGTCTTCATATATTTGTATTACAGTTCGCTCATTCGTTACTATTTCAATTTCATAATAATGTGATTTTTGTATTGATGGCTCTTCTGCTAGCAGTTCCATACTGTTTAATGATGCTATGGGAAACAAAATATACTCAAAAAGACGAACAGTATCTATTTTAGCAGTTATAGGCGATGTTAGAGTAAAATTCATATCACCCTGATTTAGAATTTGATAATAAATTTCATTATTATACTTCACTGAAATATTTGAAATAAGAGATGCATTTTCAAAGTCAAAATAGGGAACAAGTTGTATTTTTACAAAATCTAAAACACTTTGTAAAAACAAAGAGGCTTGCGATTCTTCAATTAAAAAGATTTGATTATCTTCTTTTCGTAATAAAAAATATTCATCTTCAGACACAGTAGATTTTGATAAAAGCACATATTCATGCCCCACTCCATCACCGCTAATAATTGTTACCTGAGAAAGTGGATTTGAAAGATTAAAATCGGCACTATCTACATCTAAACTGTCTATAGCTTTTATTTTACTCATACTATATATATATGAAGCTAAGATAGTGCTATCAAAATTTTGCCTTATATCGGTTGCAAGGGTAATTCCTTGGGATGAGTTAACTACACCAAAAACCCCTTGCGCATTTGAAACAGCTATAGCACGTATATCAGCCACACTCGTATCGTTAACCATATACAATGTGTCTTCAACCAATACCTCGTTTTCTGAAGGTATAAAAACTATAATTGTTAATACTCCAAAGACTAAAATTAAAAGTGATAAAATTTTACATTGAGTGATAGCGTTCATTATAAATTTTTCCTTTTCAAATATACTTTTAAACCTATTAAAAACACACAAATAGGGATAACAAATAATATAATAAAAACAATACTATATGCAGCGTTTTCTGTAAGGGCTAATGGAGGAACCGTCATAGATTTTGATGGAATTGATATTGTTTCATAGTTTTTTGTAGCATAAGAAGCTACTTCTGATAAAAATAATGAATTTCCATATGTTTCTATCCCCATAATATCGTCTCCATACATTCCTTTACTTCCAAAAGTAATAAGTTTTCCCGTTGCAAGATTTCCTTTTGAAATTACATCTTTTTCAGAAGTTACAGCTAAAATATATTGACCTTGAACATCTTCATCTTCTTTATTTTGTGTACCATAGGTTACATCATCCTTTCGGTATGCATACGATGAAGATAGCAAAAGAGGATTTGTGCGTATTTCTGTACCACGTCTATGTATACTAAATGATGTTGACTGCGGTACCGTTAAAAAATATTCATTTTCGGTAAAGGTTACATTGATTTCATGGGGAGCATAAACAGGTACAAGGTAAGAATAATTTCCACCAATAAATACTGTATTATCTAAAACAATGCCTCTGTCAACAGAAATTTGCCATTCTAAAAGAAATTCTTCTAAGTTTTTGTGGCGTTCTATACTTGGTTCTAGAAAAACTAGAACACTTCCTCCTTGTTCTAAAAACAAAGATATTTTATCAATTTCCGCTCTTTCAAAATCCTTTGTTGGACCTGCTATAACAAGCACATCGGCATTTTGAATATCACTCACGGTTAAGGTAATATCTGAAACTTCATAATTGTTTTCAGAAAAAATAGCATACAGTGATTCTGAAACTCTTTCATTATGCCCCTTTGTAAAATACACTTTAGGTAACATTGTGGAAGTTACATACAGTAAAGCTGAACTAATTGTTTGCTCTGCTTTAACCGCAACTATCTGTGTATTATCAAAAGACATTTCAAATAAATCTAAAAGTTCAAGATGTTTATAACGACTACTACCCTCTACAACTATATCATTTTCTTTTATTGTTACACCTCTTTGTAAAAAACTTTCTATAAGAAGCGGGTTTTCATATGGAGATATGTAGCGTAACATTATATTACTACTTGCCTTTTCATATGTTTTTAATATCTCTTTAGCCATTATTGGATAAGTACTTTCTGAAGCAAAAACTGTTACAGTAATAGTTTCATCAAGATTTTCCAAAATATTTTGTGTAACATCAGAAATAACGTAGAATTTTTTTTCGGTTAAATCAATAGTTAAAGAAGTTTTTTGTGACAATCCCACAAAAAAGAGATTAATTAAAATAAATACTATACATGCTAATACAATTAGTATTCGCGTAAACCAAACCTTACCCATCGCAACCTCACCGTTTTCTTTGCAACTCTAAAATGAGTGTTACAAAATATAAAATACATGCACTAAGCGTTACAAAAAATATAACCGATGTAAAATCAAATATCCCATAGGTAAAAGGAACAAACTTTCCTGAAACAGAGAAAAAACTCGAAATATTTTGAATAAGAGAGCTTTGAGTAATTTCAGAAACGCTATCAATAGAATATACAGTAATAATACATGCATACGTTACAATTGCAGAAACAATTTGATTTTCTGTTACTAATGAAACTAAAAGCCCTATCGAAATAAAAACTGAAGCAAGTAAAATTATACCTATATAATTTCCTACAATAGTCATGTATTCTGTATATCCAAAAAACATTAAAATAAGAGGATATATAATAGTTATCAATAAACCTATTAAAAACACACTCATTGTCGCAAAGAATTTCCCAAAAACTATATCAAAATTTGAAAGAGGTGTAGTAAAAAGTAGCTGATCAGTTTTCATTTTCTTTTCTTCAGAAAATATACGCATAGTAAGAATTGGTATTACAAATAGAATATATAAAAATCCGTTTGCAAAAAATGCTTTAATATCTCCATTTAAAGATAGTATATTTACCGTAGAAAACACATAACCACAAATTAGCAAAAAAATGCTAATATAGACATACCCAATAATAGAGCGAAAAAACTGTTTTAATTCTTTTGTATATATACTTTTCATAAAACCTCTATTTTGTAAGTGTAATAAAAATATCTTCAAGACTCATTGAAACACTGTTCATTTTCAGTAACATAAGATTTGATTTTTTAATACAATTATATATTTCTTCTCTGATATCATTTTCAGAAATTATTTTTACCACAATAACTGACTCATCCTTAACCTTAATTTCTGCCTTCCCACTAAAAGAATCAAAAACCTTCGCTACAGACTCTTTTGAAGATTTAAATTCTAGCTCTACAATGTAATCCTTATTATATTTAGCTAAAATATCTTCCTTTTTTCCATCGGCTACGATATTTCCCTTTTTCATGATAATCAAACGAGTACACACTTCAGATATTTCAGACAAAATATGAGAAGAAATAACAATACTCATATCTTTAGACAATGCAATGATTAAATTCCTAATGTCAATAATTTGTTGTGGATCTAAACCAACTGTAGGCTCATCTAAAATAAGTAATTTTGGTTTTCCAATAATTGCACCGGCAAAGCCAACTCGCTGCTTATAGCCCTTTGAAAGATTTTTAATCAAACGAAAGCGCATGTCTACAAGACTTAAACAGCCCATTACCCGTTCAATCTCAGCATTACGAAACTCTTTTTCTATTAATTTTATATCGCAAACAAATGAAAGATATTCGAACACAGTCATATCATCATATAATGGAGGAATTTCAGGTAAATAACCTATATTCTTTTGTAGCTCTTTTTGAACAGTATCAATACGTTGATTATTATAAAGCACTTCGCCAGAAGTTGGTTCTGCAAGTGAAACCATTAGTTTCATTGTTGTTGATTTCCCAGCTCCATTAGGACCTATTAATCCAATAATTTCATTTTCATGAATTTGAAAACTTGAGTTCTTAAGACTTTCATTTTCACCATACTTTTTTGAAACATTAACAAACTGTAACACAATATACCCCAACTATTAACCAAACTGGCATAGTACCATTGTAGTATGTTTGTTCATATATTTCAAGGGAAAACTATATAAAAAAAGCGTATTTCACAAATGAAATACGCTTTTTACAATCGATTAATTTGTCGGTCGTTTTTTTAAGTTTTTATTATGAACAACGGCTTGACCTTCACCGTTTTCTTGTTCCATCATGGCTCTAACCTTTAATGGAAGACCAAATAAGGTAATAAAGCCTTCCGCATCGGTATGGTCAAAAAGTTTACCTGTTGTAAAACTTGCCAAACTTTCGTTGTATAATGAATACTTAGATTCAGTACCTGCTCCACGAATAGAGCCCTTATAAAGTTTGAGTTTTACCCAACCTGTTACATTTTCTTCAGCTTTATCAACAAAAGCCATTAAGCTTTCCATAAGTGGAGTAAACCATCTACCATTGTAAATAAGTTCTGCCATTTTAAGAGCGATTTGTTGCTTAAAGTAGTATGTATCTCTATCAAGACAAAGATGGTCAAGTTGTTCATGAGCGTAGTAGAGAATAGATCCACCAGGTGTTTCATATACACCACGGCTTTTCATACCTACAACACGGTTTTCAACAAGGTCAACAAGCCCTACTCCGTTTCTTCCACCGATTTTATTAAGCTCGGTCATAAGTTCAAGACCGCCCATTTTTTTACCGTTTACCGAAACAGGAATCCCTTTCACAAATTCCATTTCAACATATTCACCACTTTCTTGTGCTTTTTCAGGCGGTGTAGTAAGTTTTAACATTCTGTCATAGTCAGGCTCATTTTTAGTTTCTTCTAATTCTAAGCCTTCATGTGAAAGGTGCCAAATATTTTCGTCTCGACTATATGAATCTTCTTTTTTTGTAGGAAGTGTAATGCCTCTTTTTTCTAAGAAAGCAATTTCATCATCGCGACTTTCCATATCCCATTTTGGATCGCGCCATGCAGCAATTACTCTAATGTCGGGAGCAAATGCTTTTATTGCAAGTTCAAAACGAATTTGATCATTACCCTTACCGGTTGCACCGTGACAAATTGCAACAGCACCTTCTTGGCGTGCATATTCAACTAAAATTTTTCCAATTAATGGGCGAGCTGTTGAAGTTCCCATTAAGTATCTATCTTCATAAATAGCATTTGCCTTTACAGCAGGATAAATATATTCTTCAATGTATTCTTCACGTGCATCAACAACATAGCATTCAATAGCTCCGGTATCTAAAGCACGTTTTTTAATAACATCCCAGTCATCTGTTTGGCCAAGATTTATACATACAGCTATTACATCATAGTCATAGTTTTCTTGTAACCAAGGAATAATTACAGTAGTGTCGAGTCCACCTGAATAGGCAAGAATAATTTTTTCTTTACTCATTTTGTATCCTTTTTCTTTAATTGCATAAATATACATATTTTATATCATTTTTAGTACATTTATGCAAGTAGTTTAAAGAAATTAAAAAGTAAAATCTACTGCGTGTCTATTGCCTGCAGTGGCTTTAATATGTGTTACAACTTTTTGGTGCTCAGGATGCACATCATATGCTTTTAAACCGTCAAAATCATCAAAAGTTGCAATTATTACCAAATCTTGAGATGTTTCAGATTTTAGCTCATTAATTTCAATTTCCATAGATCTGAGACTGGGAACTTTACCCATAAGAGCTTCACCCATTTCTTTTGTGATTTTTGCATTTTCAAGGGCTGTTTTTCCTTCTGCATCTTTAAAATCAAACATTACAACATGCTTTACCATTTTATACCTCTTATAAATTATGTGTTTAAAAAATAACCGATTTATTCCTAAATGAACACCTATAAAAACTTCAGTTTTTATAGGTACTCCTTAGATATAATTGCGATGTTTGTGATGTAAATCGTAATAACACATACATTTACATCATAAACTCAACAGGAACCTCGAAAAACCAACAGGGGTTTTCGAGGTTCCTAAGTAAAATCGGTTAGTAAAATTATTTAAGTATATTACTATCGAATATTATATTTTCCGGTTGTAATAGTGCTACCTTCAGAGTACACATCAAACCAAATTTCATCATTCCCACTTGTGTCAAGCGCGCTGTAAAAATCTGCAAGATTTTCTACTTTTACATCGTTAACAGCAGTAATAATGTCTCCTGCTTGTAAGCGAAGTGCTGCAGCAGGTGATTTTGCTAAAATATTTGTAACAACAACACCTTCAACCTTATCATCTTCAACTAAAAGCTCTTTTCGTATTTCTTCGGTTAAAGGAGCGGCAACAAATCCCGGCCACAATTTTGAATTATCGGTTGTAGCTTCTTCATCTCGTTCTTCAATTTTAACTGAAACCGTTATAGCTTCACCACCGCGAATTAATTCAAATTCTGCAGTTTTACCTGCTTCTAAGTCACCAACTTCACGTACTAATTGATCTACATCCATTACAGATTCACCATTAAGGGCTGTAATATAATCGCCTGCTTGAATACCTGATTTTGCTGCAGGTGAATTTAGGAATATTTGTGCTACAAAAGCACCTCTTATATCTTCTACATCAAGTTCACTCTTGTATTCATCTGCAACTTCAACAAGTGATACCCCCATCCAGCCGTAGGTTACTTTTCCATCTGTAATAAATGAATCAATTGCAGATTTTACATTATTAATCGGAATCGCAAACCCTAAGCCTTGAGAACCGCCCGATTGAGATGCAATCCAAGTATTAATTCCTATTACTTCGCCATATATGTTTACAAGTGGTCCACCTGAATTACCTTGATTAATAGCTGCATCAGTTTGTAAAAAGTCGTTAATATTGCCAATTCCACCACCTGAGCGCCCTGTAGCACTTATAATACCTTGAGTTACAGAATCAAAGTAACCTAAAGGAGAACCCATTGCAAGCGCAAGATCTCCTGTTTGTACTATATCTGAATCTCCCAATTTTGCAACCGTTAAATTGTCGGTTGATTCAAATGAAATAAGGGCAATATCTTTTCTGGAATCTGTTCCCACAAGTGTAGCTTCAAAATCTCTGTAATCATGTAAGGTAACAGAAATTTTAGTAGCTGATCCAACAACATGATCATTAGTTAATACGTAATACGTATTCCCCTCTCGTCTAACTATAACTCCAGACCCTAAACCTTCTTGAGAATATTCTCTTGGTTCACTTTCTTCTTGGGGAGTTCCAAAAAAGAAGAATGGTAAACTCCCAAAAGGATTTGCTTCTGCTGTTCTTGTTTCAACAGTATCAATTTTTACTACTGCGGGAAGAACTTCACTCGAAACTGAGCGAAATGCTGTTTGTAATAATTCTGCCACGGAAAGGGCATCGGCAGGTATTTGTACCGCAGGGCTTTCATCTGCAAATATCGTCTGCGCGCTACCCATCCTATTGCAAGACATTGACATTAATAAAAAACTAACAACAAGTGTTGCCGTAAATGCTAAAATGTACTTCGATCTTTTTTTCATAGTTTTGTCTCCATTATTAAGAAAATTATATATAGATAATGTATTAATATAGTATTGAAATAACCTTAAATTAAGAAAAAAAATTATAAAATTGTTAAAATTTCAGTTTTATCTTTAAAAACTGCAACAGTGTTTTCATAATGGCTTGAAAGTTTTCCGTCAGCTGTAATAACCGTCCAACCATCGTCCATTAACAAAACATCATCTGTTCCTATGTTAATCATTGGTTCTATGGCAAGAACCATACCGGCTTGTATTCTGGGGTTAGATCCTCTAAAAGGGTAATTAGGTACCGATGGCTCTTCATGTACATCTAAACCTACTCCATGACCACAATAATCACGTACTACACCATAACCAGCAGAATCTGCAACATCAAAAACGGCTTCACTAATATCTTTAATTCTGTTTCCCACTTTACAAGCTTCATAACCTGCAAAAAAACACTTTTCGGTTATTTCCATAAGTTTATAGGCTTCATCTGTTACTGTTCCTATTGCAATTGTTCGAGATGCATCACTATAAAAACCATTTAAGTCAATCCCAACATCAACAGATACAATATCACCATTTTTTAATATTCTTTGCTTTGATGGAACACCATGAATTACTTCATTATTAATAGAAACATTTGATGCTCCTGGAAAATCTTGACTATACCAAGCAGGAACTCCTCCATTTGATTCAATAAAAATACGACAAAGGTCATCAATATCCATTGTAGACATTCCTACCGTAATTTTAGGTAAAATCTCATCAAAAAGTTCTGCAAGTAATTTACAAGAAATTCGTATTCCGTTTATTTGATTATCATTTTTTAATCTTATCATTGTTATTCCTACATCTCTGTCTTTTTAGTATACCTTTTGAAGTATTTTTGGTATGCGAGCCTTGGAATCAAGTCTATTTGCTTCATCAAGGCAAATTTTTGACGTTTGCATATCACCTATTCTCATATATGCTGCTGCCATTTTTAATAAAAAGGCTGCATTTTCTTTATTTCCAAATTCTAAATCTAAGGCACTTTCCCAGGCATCTAACGCAAGTTCATCATGTACACTGCCTTCTATTTTATAGCGTAAAATATCTCTTGTAAAGGCCATAACTTCAGGAAAAAAGAGCTTAAAGTACGCATAACTTTGTTCCATTTGAATTATTTGTTTTAATAAAAGATAGGCATCATAATATTCATCTCTAAATGTTAATTCTTCTGCTAAAATAAAACCATAATCCATAAAGTCTTCACGTGTAAACCACTTTGATAACTTAAAATCTGCCTTTTCTGTATTTATTTTCTTAAAAGCACTAACAGCATCATCTTCTCTATTGTGCATTAAATCCCAAAAGATAAGTTTACAAAAACTTTCTTCATCATTTCTTTTAACAAGCCATTCCCTGTATGAAAAAGAATTTTCAGCTTTCTTTGTTTTACCATATCGAGATGCGTTTAAAGGAATGTCAAAGATTGCTTTTTGATGTAATTCTATTAAAGCTTCATATGCAATAAGTAGCAAATGAAACTGTGTTGCATCTGCTCCTGAAACATCGGGATGTAGTTTTTTCGCCTTAGCCCTGTAGGCTCTTTTTATTTCCGAAATACTCGCAGTTGGTCTAACTCCCAGTATTTTATAGTAATCATTCACCCGAGCTTTTTCCCAACATGTGCTGCATACCCAGGCGAGTCAATAATATCAAAATAGTCAATAACCATTCCTTCTTTTTCCATTGCATGCATGGTAATGCGGCTCATCTTGTTTGATGAAAAACCATTTTTAACAACTAAAGCACAACCTTTTTTTCCGGTTAAACTTCCATGAGTTGATAAGATTTCACTCATTTTTTCAGGAAGTTTTGCACCTATAATACCGGCAGTAACAGTAACTACCGTTACATAATCATACATTGCCATATGCACATTGATTGAATCTTTATCATTGCAAATAGCTACGGTATGCCCATTAGCCACTGCAGATTTTTCTAAATTTTTAAGAATATCTGAATGTTTTCTGTTTCTTTCAGATAAAAAGTGTAAAATTAAAATACGCATTACTATTCCTTATTATGCAAGTTTATATAATTGTTCTATTTGTTTTTCACCTACAAGTAGTACTGAACAAGGACTATTTTGCATAATAAGTCTATATGTTTCACGTACGGTATCGTGACCGCCTTCAGTTTTTTCTGCTCCACCTATAAGAATGAGATTTGCACCCATTTCGTCTGCACAACTTACCGTTTCAGACCAAACAGCACCAGAGCGAAGTTCGGTTTCGATTTTAATATCTTTAGCGGTAGCAAGATCTGTAACATATTCTAGATATCGCATACCGTCTGCACGTAAACTATCTTCGTATTCAGAACTTTCTTCTGCTACGAAAATTTTACTAAGTGTCAATTGCTTTAACGTTGCCGTATCTACAACATAAATAACTTTTACATTACAACGATAAAGTTTTGACATGAGAATTCCGTACTGTGCTGCATGAATTGACTCTTCTGAACCGTTTACAAGAATCAAAATCTTTTGAAATAGAGGTTTTATCATATGAGGGACTCTCCTTTTTTTGCCTTTAAAGATTTTAAGACAAAAACATTTTCTCTTTCTCGCTCTTCAAGAACACTTTCAATATACTTTTTTGTTTCTTGAGTTTGCGGAATAACCATCTTATCCAAGGCATTAACGCGTCGCTGCGTTTTTTTAACTTCTGTTGCTAGTCTCCATACTATTGTACGTATAGATGCCATTTCCGTCAAGAGCTTTAATAGCTCAAAGAAATCAACCATTACTTTATCAGTATCGGCAAAAGAATCAACAAACGAGTAAAATAGTTGCCTTTTTGGAATATCTACAGAAATACTTGAAAAATCCATACCAGCTTTAGATATAGGCTTTTCTACGATTCTAAAATCATAACTTACCGCATGAGAAATACGCTCTACTCTGTCTCCACCAACTGCCATAAGCATGTGTTTTAAGTCAGGATATGCATTTTGAATGCACTTATCAATTTCTCTTTCTAATAGTTTTACTTGTTCAACCATTCTCATTAGCTCCATAACAAGAATTTCACGTTTTTGTTCGAGTAGTTCATAACCATCTTGAGAAATTGAAAGCTGTTCTTTTACCTTTAGAAGATTAGACTTCGTTGGGGCAACATTCAAGCGTGCCATTTACGCTCCTTCTTTTGGTAAATATTTTTCAATAAGTTCAGAATTAATTCTGTATAAATCAGATTTTGGAAGTTCGGCTAATATGCTCCAGCCAATTGAAAGAGTTTCTTCAATAGTTCTGTTTTCATACTCACCCTGAGTTAAAAACTCTTTTTCCATTCTATCGCCAAACTTTAAATACTTTTTATCAGTATCTCCAAGTTCTTCAGATCCAATAATTGCAGCAAGGTTACGAATATTTTTTACCTTAGAATATGCTGCAAAAAGCTGACTTGCAACATCTTTGTGATCTTCACGAGTCATACCTTCACCTATACCATCTTTCATCAAACGAGAAAGACTTGGAAGTCCTGAAACAGGTGGATACATACCCTTTTGTGAAAGCTCTCTATCAAGTACAATTTGACCTTCAGTAATATAACCGGTAAGGTCAGGAATTGGATGTGAAATATCATCGTTCGGCATAGTTAAAATTGGAATTTGAGTAATTGATCCATTTGATCCCTTAATTTTACCTGCCCGCTCATAAAGTTCTGCAAGGTTTGAATAAAGATATCCAGGATATCCTTTTCTTCCCGGAATTTCACCTCTCGTTGTTGATATTTCTCGTAAAGCTTCGCAATAGTTTGTCATATCAGTCATAACAACAAGAACATGCATTCCTTTTTCGTATGCAAGATATTCAGCAGCTGTTAATGCACAGCGTGGTGTAATAATACGCTCAATAGAAGGAGAGTCTGCCAAAGATAAAAACATAGCTACCTTAGACAATACTCCCGATTCCTCAAAGCTCTTAATGAAGAATTGAGAAACGTCATATTTAATACCCATTCCGGCAAAAACCATAACAAAGTCTTCATCTGCACTTCTAATTTTTGCTTGACGAATAATTTGAGCTGCCAAGCGATTGTGCGGCAAACCATCACCTGAAAAAATAGGTAGCTTTTGGCCACGAATAAGGGTATTCATTCCATCTATAGACGAAATACCCGTTTGTATAAAATCTTTTGGATAAATACGTGCAAAAGGATTTATTGGGCATCCATTTACATCCATTTTTGTAGATGAAATAATCTCAGGGTATCCATCCATTGGTTTTCCAAGACCGGTAAAAACTCGTCCTAAAAGACCTTCGCCAACTCGAAGTTCCATTGGAGTATCTAAAAACTCAACCGTTGTATCTGCAAGGTCTAAGCCTGAAGTTGAACCAAAAATTTGTACAACAGCAAATTCATCATTTAAGTCAATAACATTACCTGTTCGTATTACACCATTTCGGTCTCTAACCGCTACGTGTTCTCCAAAGAAAACATTTTCACTTCGGCGAACTACAACAATAGGACCATCGACGAGGTTTATACCTCTATACTCCATTCCTCTCATCTTATATCCACCTTCTTATATATGCGTTCGATAGATGCTAATTCATCTTCCATTCGCTTTTCTATTGCTTTAATATCATCAAGTTTATCGTTTGGAATTGTTGTTTTTATACGTACAATTTCTTCACGTACGCTTAAAGACGTAAGCTTAACAAGTGGTGCACCATTTTTTATTAATTCACGACACTTTTTATAGAAATTCATCATAAGTTGTAATATAAATATTTGTTTTTCAGGAATAGAATATACATCAATCGCATCAAATGCGCTTTGTTGTAAAAATCCATTTTTAAGCATTTCTGCTAAAATTAAAACAAGTCTATCATTATCGGGAAGTGCATCAGGGCCTATCAAACGTACAATTTGTTGTAGACGCTCTTCTCTCTTTAAAAGGTCAAGTGCTTCAAGTCTGATTGTTGCCCATCTTGGGTCAAACTTATCCCACCAATCTTTTACTTCTTGTGCATACTCTGAATAAGATTCTATCCAACCGATAGCAGGATAATGTCTTGAGTTTGCAAGTTCTCTATCCAATGCCCAGAAACAGCGTATAAAGCGTTTTGTATGTTGAGTTACAGGCTCTGAAAAGTCCCCTCCAGGAGGAGAAACAGCTCCAATAATTGAAACTGAACCTTCACCGCCTGATAAAGCGGTAATGCGCCCTGCTCGTTCATAAAACTCTGCTAAGCGTGTCGGTAAGTATGCGGGGAAACCTTCTTCAGCAGGCATTTCTTCCATACGTCCTGAAAGTTCACGTAATGCTTCTGCCCATCTACTTGTAGAGTCTGCCATGATAGCAACGTGCATTCCCATGTCTCTGCAATACTCTGCTAATGTTATACCAGAATAAAGTGAAACTTCACGTGCAGCTACTGGCATGTTTGATGTATTTGCAATAAGAATAGTTCTTTCCATCAAAGAACGCCCTGTTCTTGGGTCGATAAGAGATGGAAATTCTGTAAGAACGTCTGTCATTTCATTTCCACGTTCTCCACATCCTATATAAACAATAATATCTGCATCACACCATTTTGCAACAGCATGTTGTGTCATTGTTTTACCGGTACCAAATCCGCCCGGGATCGCAGCTGTTCCACCTTTAGATAAAGGGAAAAATACGTCAATAACACGTTGTCCTGTTACCAAAGGTTCTGTAACAGTAAGTTTTTGAGCATATGGTCTCGGTTTTCGAACAGGCCAGTACTGTGCTAAAAAGATTTCCTCACCAAGTTCTGTAACACCGATAACTTCATCTATTGTATAATCTCCCTTAGGAGAGATTTTTGCCAAAACTCTACCTTTTGTAAGCGGTGGCACCATGATTTTATGATTAATTGAAGATGTTTCTTGAACGTCTCCAATAATCATACCTGGTGCTATAGGGCTTCCTTCAGATACAGTCGGATTAAATGTCCATTTTTTTTCTTTGTCAAGAGGTTCAGCACGAAGTCCGGGACGTAAAAAAGCTCCCATATCATCATACATTGCCTTTAGGGGACGTTGAATACCGTCATAAATTGTTCCTATCATCCCCGGACCTAAACGTACAGAAAGTGGACGTTGTTGCGAAACAACTTTTTCCCCAATACACATACCGGTATTATCTTCATAAATTTGAATTGTTGCAGATCCTGCTTTTAAACGGATTATTTCACCAATAAGCTTTGCTTCTCCAACCTCTACAACATCATAGAGACCACAAGAATCAAGACCTTCGGCATAAACAATAGGACCTGAAATTCGCGTAATTTTTCCTTCAATCATTCCGGCAATCCCCCTGTAAAGAGTGCAGCTGCTAATTCATAACTATTTTTGTCTATGATTTGTTCAACTAATTCACCTATAAATACTCTGCAAAGTCGTGATTTATCTTCTGTTTCAATAATCATTCCTTCAGCTTCTCCATACTCTGTTTTTAAGGTACTCTTCATAACTGAATCCATTTCAATGCATTCTAAAACTTCTTTTGGATTAATTTCAGTTTTTACAATGTTTAAAACATCTTCTGTTTTAAAACCTGCTACCTTTACACGTACATTATTTCCGGTAAGATAGCTTTTATATCTCAAGCATAAGTTTTTTATTAAAGAAAGTTTTTTTTCTTTTGTTAAACTACCCAAATAATCAACTATTACTTTTTGAATTTCCTTCTTTTCAAATTCGACCAAATACCGCTTTCGCTCAAGAGGTAAAGATGCCATTAAATCCCTTTTATGAGCTGCAACTCTATCTTCATACAGTTGAGTTTTTTCTTTTGTCATTTCAGCTACTTTTTCCTCAACAGCATCTAATATAGATTTACATTCATTTTGCGAGTTAGACAATATACGCTCTGCTTTTTTTCGGGAATCTTCTAGTATCTCTGAATCAATAATTGCCGTTGAACGAAGTTCTTCCATTTTTCTTCTCCAAATAAACCTTAGCGGTAGCAACATGCCTTAGCGAGCATGTATATGTAAAAGTATAAAAATAAATTTTTACATTTACGTATAATAACATCACATAGATGTAATATTATTGTTATCTCTATCTATACGTGTATACCAATTGCTTCTCGTATAGACTCTGTAAGCGTTTTACGCCCCTGAATATGACCGTGTATGCCCGGTATTTCAACAATCAAAGGATAATCTCCTTTCATTTGCCATTCTAAAAGTTCTTTTTGTAACATGTCGGCTACATTTTCAGTAAGTATAAGAACCTTTGGACGCTCATCAATGGGTAATGAACCAGTTAAATCATTACCCTTCCCGGTAACTTTGTTAAATGAGTCTAGTGCTTCATTTCGATTAACAACGGTTACCCCGTCAATGCCTACCAAAGAAAAGGCAAGCACTAACTCATGGTCACCGATTATATAATATTTCACTTAAGTATAATCCTTGTGAAGTATTACAATACAAGTATAAGAAGAGCTACAAGGAATCCCCATAAACATACACCTTCAGCAAGACCTACGAAAGGAAGTGCTTTACCTGATAGGTTTTCGTTTTCACTCATTGCACCCATCGCTGCAGCTCCAATTTTACCTACTGCCATACCACCGCCAATACAAGCAGCACTTACAGCTACAGCTGCTGCGATAGCTTTAATAGCAGCAGTGTTTTCACCTTCGCCAGTTGCTCCTTGTGCAAAAACAGCAGCAGCAAGAAGAAGGAAAAAAACAACTAAACCTAATTTTTTTTGATTCATACATAACTCCTAAAATGTTATTTATATTTGAACTGAAAAGGAACAAATTCCTTTCCTGTTTCTGTAAAAAATTTTGAAAAGAACTCGTAGTATTGAAGACGAATTACTTGAATAGCAACTATCATACCTTCGAGTACAATTACCACAGCATTACCAATAACTTGTACCAATATTTCGGCAGGTAAGCCACCAGCTTGCCCTGCTACATCCATCATTGTGTGTATAATAAAGCCTAAAACTGCGTGAGCTAAGGCAAATGCTCCTACACGTAAAAAACTTACCGTGTTTGAAAGATAACTGGAAACAACTTCAATAATTTCTACAAAACCTTCAATAATTGAAGTTCCAACGCCATCAGGGAAAATTGGGCCGTGTTTTTCAACAATTGCTTGAAGCGGATGCGCTGCAAAAACACCAAAAAGAGAAACACCAATTACAATCCAATCATATACTTGTATAGAAGAATCAAAGGCGAAAATTCTTATAGCCATAAATATTACGTACCAAAAAAATATTGCACCTGAAAGACCTGTTTTTCCAAAAAGCGCCTTACCTATTTTCCCTAACGATAGCTGATTTATTATGTTAATTATTAATCCGGTTGAATTTATAACAAACCCGACAGCAATAGTTACTAAGAAAAAACTAAATAACGTACCGATAGTATCACCAGAAGGCATTAAAGTTAAAATATGATTATGTGGTTCACCATATAAACCAGTAACAAAACGTCCAAATGGTGCCAATACAGTAGGGTTTGCAAAAAACTCACCCGTTAACAAGCCCATTATTGTACTACTACAACCGATTGCTACAAATATATTACCATACTTTGGAGAAACAGGGAATTTCTTTATAACTCCTGCTTTCATCAAAATACCGATTAACACAAATACAAGACCTTGCCCTGCATCACCAAACATAATTCCAAAAAGAACTATAAAGAAAAAGGCAACAAAAGGTGTGGGATCTATAGTTCCATATAAGGGAGAACCATATCCAAAAATAAGATTTTGAAAATTGCCGACGAGCTTTCCATGTGTAAGCTTTACCGGTACAGTTTCTCTACCCTCTATTACTGTTGGTACTTCTGATGGATCATATTGCCTTAACGCAATACGCCCTTCGGTAAGATTATCTAGATCTTTCATTACTTTAACACAAGCTGTTGCAGGCACCCAACCGGTTACTCTATATACAAGCTGAGTTGATTCTAATCGAGTTTCAAGAGCTTTAACTTGTGCTCCTATTGACATACATCGAAGGATGCGCAAAATTTCGCCTTTATGCGTTTTTGCATAACTATCTCTTTCTGTTACTATTACTTTTAAGTCTTTTTCGACTTCATGTGTTTGTGCTTTTAATTCAGCTAAAACATCATCAGGGATTCCCTTAAAGTTTTCAGGAATCTCAAGAGGTACAAACCCATATCGTTTTAGTTCAGCATCAAGTGCAAAGCGACCTTTTTTAGAAGAAGCTGCCACAATTCTGGTTTTATCGGCTCCTAAAGGAATAATTACTGCTCTATTTGCTAAATTAAATACTAATTCATCAACAACATTTGGATCGATTTTTCCAATTCTAAGTGAAATAAATGAAAGATGCTCTAGTTCTGTATATGGTACTTTTAGATTTGAAAAAGCATTTGCTTCATTATATGCATCTACAACTTTTTTCTTATTTTCGATTGCAAGCATTTCTCGTTGTTTTAGGTCTTTTACCGCTTCAACAATTGTATGCCCCGCTGCAAAGTCTTCACGAGTGGGATAATGAGATGTTTCATCATAATCCTCTGCATCTTCTATTCCAAGATATGCACGTAGCTCTTGCATTGTATCAAACAAATCTTGTGATTTGTTAAAATCGGCTGTTACTGTATCATCTATAGTTGATTGAAATTGAAATAAACCTAATTTTCCTAAATATTCTATGACTTTTTTAATGTCATCTTTAAGAATCATTAATTCAATTAATCTCATTGGCGTTGTTTTTGCCATTTTTCCTCCAACTCGCTGGCTCTAATGAGCTCCACTTCTTCCTAACTATATTACCACATAAAATGTTTTAATTGTTCTGTATCAACATTTAATCGTAAGCCCTCTACACAGGTTCGAATACAGTTTAACTCATATTCTTTTATTTTAAACCATGTTGTTAGTACATGAGCACTTGAAATGTCTTTTCTAAACGATTTATATGCCATTTTATTTAGATGCACATTTATTGCATTTTGTAACCATGTGGGATCTATACGCCACACACTGCCTTCATCATTTGGATTTAAAAGCTCTACATATTTCCAGTCAGACCAGTTATCCCAAGAATCAGCTTGCTTATTCAAAATATTTAATGCAGGTCCTGCTAAAACATCTGTGTGAGGTTGAGTATCGTCTGCAAAAACAAGTTGAGGTATAATTTGAGTATCTGAAAAATTATAATATGTTTTTAAACGAATAGCCCATAAAATGTTTTGTAAAATTATATGCTCTTTTATAAGTTTTTCGACCGGTGGGCGCTGCGGAACGGGTATTCTTTTTACGCTATTCCATAATTCTTTGGTATATTGTATGTCAAGACGTGAATCAACATCTTTTTGTGTCTCTCGTGTTGGAACAGTATCCAACCAAGCTATATCACTATTTTTTGTTATATTGTGTATACTAGGCCATTGAGAATAATGCAATTGGCTATATTTTCCAATATCAGCTATTTGAGGTAAGGCATTTTTGCCTCGTAATACTGCAGAATTAATCTCTTTAATATTTTGGTAATCATAAAAGCGAAGTAAATGCACTGCTATATCATCTGGTTCATCAAAGGAATCTAAAAGCGTAATATAATCAGCGATAAAGGCTTTTTCAGCTTCTTCTTCAATTGCTTTTGCCAACATATTTTCAGGTATTAATGGAGATGAAGAGTCAAATATCAATCTCCATAAATCTGATAAGGATTTTGCGGTAAATAAATTAATTTTTCGAGGCCCAACAAAAGATTTTGCAAGCATCCCCTGTGATTTTGCATAAACATAATCAGTTGCGCTTGACTTATCCATGTTATTCCCCGAAAAACAGTGTTTCCATTAAAGTGTTAAAACCCTTTATGTCTTTATCTGTTTTTTGTAATTCGCTTTTATATGTTTCAAAAGCTTCAGCTTGCTCTTTATTAATTATTTCTACTTGTTGTAAGTAGTTTTGTTCAAGTCTAGCTATAAGTTTATCATACTCAGCTTTATATCGATTATCAGCTTCTAAATGAGCTTCTGCAATACGTTTATCAGCTTCAACCTGTGCATCAAATAATACTGATGCAGCATCGTGTTCAACCTGTATTAAGTGTCCAAGTACATCTTGTTCCATATTAGTTTAGTTCTTCCTCGTATCTACATACTAAATCATAAACATCTTGTGCAGACTTTTGTGACATAAGCTCATTGTAAAAAGAAGCGTTTTCCAAAAGACGTGCCAAATGTTTAAGCACACGAAGATGGAGCTCACTTGATTCTGGTGATGATAATAGAAGAATCACCACATGTACAGGTTTTCCATCTAGAGAGTCATATTCTATCCCGTCACGAGATATACCAATAACTCCCTTCACACCTTTTACGGCAGTTGTTTTACCGTGAGGAACAGCAATTCCCGGTAAAACACCTGTACTCATTTTTGACTCACGGTCAAGCACGGCTTGTAATACGGTTTGGCGATCCAAGCCCGGCATAATCGATACCAATTCTTCAATAAGTTCTTCAAAGACTTCATCTTTTTCGACACTTTCAAGGTCAATTTTAATCGCTTTTGGACTAAGTGCTTCACCTAAAACCATACTAGTTTTCTCCTTGTTCCGCTTCGTCAGTATTGTCTAGCCATTCTTGGCCATCGTTATTCTGAATGTTTTCAATTTGATTTGCAGTATCACTTAAGCTTTCTACAACAGGTGCTCTATTTAAAACAGCTAAACCAAAAGTAGTAATGAAGAATAATGAAACAAAAACATAGGTAGTTTTTGTTACCACTGTTTGAGATCGTGAACCGAATGCATTACCGCCGCCTCCAAAGAGACCTCCAAGTCCGCCACCTTCATCTTTTTGTAAAAGTATAATTCCTACAAGTAAAACGCAGATAATTACAAACACAACTAATAAAATAATTCCTATGATACCCATGGTAACTCCCATTCCTATTTAAACTAGAATACTATTATACTCTACCGTAAATAATACCGTATATTGATTTTTTGTTCAAGTAGATTTTTAAAAAAAATACCGTAAACCACTTTAATTTTTATTAATTCTAGGTTATAATAGATAAGCATATATTTAATACTTTATAAAAGGAGCGTGTTGTGCATAAAGATAAAATACCTGCAGCACCATCTGTTAGAAGGCTCCCTTCCTACTTACATATCATACGAAATGCGTATACACAAGGATGCGAACACATTTCAGGAACCGTAATTGCAAATGAATTAGAATTAGAACCTATTCAAGTGCGAAAAGATTTAGCCATTACCGGTATTATCGGGAAACCGAAAAAAGGATATCCTGTTGCGCCGCTTATCAGTGCAATTGAGCACTTCTTAGGATGGAGCAAACCACGAGATGCCATTCTCATTGGTGTAGGAAACTTAGCGACAGCCTTATTGGGATACCAAGAGTTTCAATTTCATGGACTTCACTTTGTAGCAGCTTTTGATACCGATGAAACCAAAGTAGGAACACAAGTTCATGGAGTACCGGTTCTTTCTTTGCCAACATTAAAAGAAAATATCAAAATATTAGATGCAAAAATTGCAGTAATAACTGTTCCATCTAGCGTAGCTCAAGACACAGCAGATAACGTTATTGCTGCAGGCATAAAAGCTATATGGAATTTTTCTAACGTTAAACTAAAAATTCCTAAAGGCATTTCTTACCAACAAGAAGACTTAACATCAGGCTATGCACTTTTGAGCCTTATGATGAATAATAAAAATAAAGAATAAAACCATGAGTATACAAGAGGCAAAGATCGATAAAACAGCTGAGCAATCAATTCTTTTTTCAAATCGCATCGCTAAGCGCTACAAACATTTAAAAAAATGGGCAAAAAGAGAATCGGTTAACTGTTTTCGTTTATATGACAAAGATATCCCTGAAATACCTCTTTGCCTTGATATATATATCGATACAGATACTATTATGCATGCTGTTCTTTTTTTATATGAACGCCCATATGAAAAAGATGAAAATGAAGAACTTGCTTGGCTTGATGCAATGGAAAACTGTATCGTACAAGTATTAAACATAAAAAAAGATCATATTTTTACAAAACGGCGAAAACGACAAAAAGATGGGCAATATGAAAAAACTACAAATAAAGAAACCTTTATAACAGTAAAGGAATATGACTCTATCTTTTTAATAAACCTCTCGTCGTACTTAGATACAGGCCTTTTTTTCGACCACCGCCCCTTGCGTGGGATGGTAAAAAATCAAAGTGAAGGAAAGCGCGTACTTAATCTTTTTTGCTACACGGGGTCATTTAGTGTTCATGCGGCAAGTGGAGGGGCAAAATGCATTGACTCTGTAGACTTATCAAAAACATACCTTTCTTGGGCCGCAAAGAATTTTGAGTTAAATAACCTACGCGATAAAGCAAGGCATCATATTATAAATGAAGATGTGTTTACGTTCTTAAAAAAAACATCAAGCACATGGGATATTATAGTATTAGATCCACCTACTTTTTCAAATTCAAAAAAAACTGAGACAGTTTTAGATGTAAACAGAGACTATGCAGATTGTATTAAACTATGTATAAAATGTTTAACAAAAGACGGGATACTATATTTTTCAACTAATTCAAGAACACTCAAATTTGACGAAAGTTTGTTTTCAAATAATAATGTAGAAATTACTGATATAACGATGCAAACCATCCCTGAAGATTTTAGAAACACAAAAATACATAGATGTTGGAAAATACGTAAAAAGTAACCTTGTTACAACATTATTCCACTGAATAATAAAGTCCCATATTTAGACCATTATTGACACTTCTAAAAAAATATGTTATATTTACTAACAAGAATTTATATCGGGGAGGCTCACCAATGGCTGGAGCAAGTAAAAACTCGCGTACATCGATTACAACACATAAGTTTAACTGTAGTTGCGGTGGCGACGTTGTAATGAAAACATTATTTGAAAACGGTAAGCTAAAAAATGTTGCTGAATGTACAGCATGCAAAAGAGTTGAACGTCGACCAAAGGATTTCAAATAATTTGATTTTCTTTACGTAATTAATAAAGGACTGCTTTTTGCAGTCTTTTTTTTTGATATTACACAGTAGCGGACATAACAAGCTATACCCTTATGTATGCTTTAATCTAAAAAGCGTTCTACTGAAGAACAAATGGTTTTAGCATCCTCAAAAAGAGTTTTAGTTTTAGGTATACTATCTAAGAAAAGCTGTCCATAGCGTTTTTGTGTTAATCTTTTATCAAGAACGGTTACACAACCCTTATCATCTGAGTGGCGCACTAACCTACCAAAGCCTTGTCTAAAAGTAATTACCGCTCCAGGAAGGCTCAATTCCATAAACGAGGAACCGCCTGCTTTTTCAATTGCTTCACTTCGAGCTGCAAAGACAGGGTCTGTTGGCACACTAAAGGGAAGCTTCACAAGGATTACGTGAGAAAGACTTTGACCCGGCACATCTACCCCTTCCCAAAATGAATCGGTTGCAAAAAGAACACTCATTTCATCATTTTTAAATGTTTCTAAAAGCCGAAAACGGTCATCATCGCCTTGTTTTAATACCGTTATTCCATCGAGTGCTAATGTGTGCCGTGCAAAATCGCATGCAGAGCGAAGTGAATCGTAGGATGTAAAAAGAACCAAAGCGCGTCCACTTGAAGAACGAATAAGTTTAACAATTACATTTTCTATATTTTGCTGAAAAGATTGTTCGTGAGGAAGAGGAATATCTTGTGGTATAGAAAAAAGCACATTGTTTTTATAATTAAATGGAGATGAAAAATCACCTTGTAGCACGCGCTCTTCGTCAATTAAGGCTATACCGGATCTATTAAGCCAAAAATTAAATGAATTTGCCATTGTTAATGTTGCAGATACACATATTACGGTTTTTAATGGTTCAAATACACCTATTTTCATAAGAGGCGCTATATCGAGTGGGGTTTGTATTAAACGTGGGTATGAATCCCTATTTCCACCGCCTGCCCTTTCAAGCCAAAAAACAGTTTGTGTTTTTTCTTGCCATTTATCGTATGCCCTACACATGGTAACAATACTATCCAAGCGTGTAAGAATAGTTTTTGTTTCCCAAACTACAGGAGCATTTTGATCATCGGTATCTATTTCATCTATAAGGTCTCGAATAGTGGCACAAAGCGTTGTAATTGCCTTACGCAAAGTGGTTATAGAAGAAAAAAATGGTACTGCTTGAAAAGATGTGTCATCTTTTAGGCGCCACGTATAAGAATCTGCCAATAACTGCATTGCATGCGTTTCTGTTTTTTCATAGGCAGCTTTTATATCTTGGATTTCTTGGATAGCTTGAGTTGCAAGCTCTCCTTTGTTTGATAAAAGCTCTAATGTATACAAATGTCCTGCAATGGCATTTTTATGCTTTCTGTACAACCTATTAAGTTGCTTTGTAAATGTAAAACGTGTTAAACTTTCTGAAAAAAAACTTGTAGCTGCATCCTCAATTCCGTGTGCTTCATCAAAAACTAAGCGCTGATACGGTGGCAAAACTGCAGTATCGTCAAAGCCAGCTCCAAGCCTCATCTCAATATCCGCAAATAAAAGATGGTGGTTAACAATAAGAATATTAGCATTTGCTGCTTCTTTTCTAACCTTCATTACAAAGCAATTTTCAAAATACTTGCATCGTTGTCCCATACACCCATCACTTTCTGAGTTAATGCGTGTCCAAAGACTCATATTGGGTAAAAATGAGAGGTCTGAATTACTTCCTGTTTGGGTGGTAGCCGTCCATTTGTGTATTATTTTTAATTCTTCGTCTTCTTCTGTAAATAAGTCTTGATCGTTTAAGGTATCATGTAAACGGCGTAAACACACATAGTTTTGCCTTCCTTTTACAAGAACGGCCTTTACATCTTTATCGAGAACTTTTTTTGCAAGTGGAATATCTTTTTCATAGAGTTGTTGCTGAAGGTTTATAGTCCCGGTTGAAATAACAACCCTTTCTTTATTTTCTAATGACCAAATAATTGATGGTATGAGATAGGCAAAAGATTTTCCAACCCCAGTACCCGCTTCAAAAGCTCCTACTTTATCTTCATTAAAAGCATGAACTACTTTTTCAAGCAAAGCAATTTGGGAGGGACGTTCTTCAAATTGAGAAAAAATATGTTCAAGAGGTCCACCTTTAGAAATATAGGCGGCAGCATCGATGGGATTTATTTTTTTTGTGCTTTGATCTGTATCTTCCACAGTTTACCCCATAATAAAAAAAGGCTGATTCTTTTGAATCAGCCTTACATCTCCTAGGGGAATTGAACCCCTGTTGCCGGGATGAAAACCCGGTGTCCTAACCACTAGACGAAGGAGACTAGTTATTTACTTTTAAGAATATATCATATTGCAAAAAAAGTGTCAATGGGTTTTATATAAAAAAGTGAAAAATTTTGTAAAATTTTCACTTTTTTATAGCAATTATACAAATAATTCTACAGGAATTTTTGCAACTACTTTTTTAACAAAGCCCCCATTACCAATTTTCGGCATATGTAAGTCTTGCGGAAAAAGCATTGTGAAATCGCCTTCCCGTAATGTTGTTAAAAAGTTGTCACCTTTAAAAAAGGCAATATCATTTTCTTCATTATAAGACTCTGTAATTTCACCTTCAAAAGCTATGCCAATTTGTTCAACACCTTCAACAATATATTGTAAGTCTACATATTTTTTATGATTTTCTAATCTACCCTCGCTTGCACATATTGTTGTGTACTCTTGTACCATTGCATAGATGCCATTACTTAATTCGTATTTTCCTTCAGCCATTGTTACAGCTTTTTTAAGAAAATCAAAAACTTCATTCATTTCTTTTGGAAAATTGTAGCTTGTAACATTTTTTACATTGTCTAAAATCATAGTAACTCCATAATTAAAATTTGTCATTTATACTACAAATATCATACCACACTAACTGTATTTTAGCAAGCGTCGCAATTACAACATCCTGTTGTAATTGCTCTTCGAGTTTTGCTGCGCAAAACGTCGTCAGTTTAGCATTGCTTCCATGCAATGCAATCTATTTAGAAGGCGTCGTTGGTGTAACGTCCTGTTAAACCAACTTATCGAGTTTGAGACAAGCTCAAACTCGTGCCATTTATGCGACGTCCTGTCGCATCACCTGTAGAGGCAACCTACTTCGTAGGTTTTCTTCTACTCCAGGCATGCATTGCAAGGCTAACTGCGATAACACCATAGGCTACGAATACGCGAAAGTATTCACCAATTTGTGAGTTACCCATAAGTTGTGTTCCTGCAACAGGTGAAAGAATAAACAAGGTGTGAAACAAGATAATACCCAATACCGCTTGTTTAGCATTTGCTTTTTGAACTGAAGCACCTCCAACCAAAAGGGCTGCAATGGCGTATAATCCCACTTGGTTATGAGAACCATAGGTAGACATTGTTCCTATATTTTGAATTGAAATAAGTTGTGCCCAACTTGCAAGCACTGTTGACATAATCATAGCAACGATACGTATTTTATTTACGTTTAAACCTGCAGAAGTTGCAACATCTCTATTTTGCCCTACTGTTCTCATGTTTTGTCCAAGACGGGTATTCATAAACCAAGGAATAAACAAACATAGGCCTGCAATGAGTAAATAGGTTAATACTGGTAATTGTACCATTTGAACTGCAGCATACACAGGACCTACATAGGTTAAAGCATAGGCAATAACGGCAATTATCATCGCAATAAGATATTTTTTTATGCCACAAGGACAGAATTTTTGACCATTCTTTTTTGAGACAATAAATGTAAACACAATTTTATATATTCCAAATAATACAGAGAGTAAGCCGCCGAGCTCAATTGCTTGTAAAAGCACTAAGCGAGGTTGTGCTAAAAAGTCGTTTACCATTGGTATAAAACTTAAAGCAAAAATTACTATTAGAGGAATACATTTCTTTAATAGTGGTTTTGGGTTTAAAGGATTCTTTTTAACCACTCTATAAATAAGTGTAACCGCTACAATTATAACCATAAGAATAAGTGCAAAATATAAGATGTTTAGCATTGGCATATCATCAATGGCATACTTTAAGTTATCTCTTAGGTTAATAGCATTTTTTACCCCAACCCCTGTAGAAATCATTAACTCTGTGTTTGCAATAGGAATTACACCACCGAGTATAAAGAGGAAAAGTAATTGGTATAAACCATCAGAAAAATATCCTGCAACCAAGCCACCAATCATCTCTGTTCCTTTCATGCTGTTAAAAAGTTTTCCAATTAAAAAACCAAAGAAAATTGCTAACACACTTGAAATAGCTACACAAAATAAGATTCCTTCAAATCCGGAAACTCCAAAAAGGACTGCCATAAAAATTGAGATTTGAGCAGCCATAGCCCCAATAACAATACCGAAGTTTAGTCCTAAACCTGCAACTACAGGAATTAAAAGACTCAATACCATAAATGTATTTCGCCCAATACGGGTAAATAATTCAGGTAAAAGAAATGTAAGTGTTGTTCCAGAAGCAAAAAAACAGCCTACGCAAAGAACAACAAATAAAATTGTTACATTATTTTTTTGTATAAATGATTTTACAGAATTTTGTAATGGATTACTCATTTTTTTACACCACCCTTAGATCTACTCAAGGCATAAAGAATAATACCATTTGAGATAATAATACGTAATATTTCAGATAAGTTTCCTTCAGGAATAATGAGGTTTGCTACAGGAAGTGCAACTGCTAAAATACCTTGAAAGAGGAATGTTCCTAAAAGAACGTTTGCAATTTTTGCTCTACCAATAGAAGCACCACCAATAAGAACAGAAGCAACGCAAGAAAAGCCCATCATTTGAGGAGCATTGTAAAGCTGTAAAAACCCGAAACTTTGTGCATAAAGAATAATACCTACTCCACCTAAAGCAGTAGAAATAGTTGTTCCCATGATGCGCATTTTATTAACATTTATACCTGCAGCTTTTGCATAGTTTTGATTACTACCTACCGCTGTCATCATAATACCTGTTCTACTTCTAGTAAACAAATACATTGCAAAACAAAATACAAAGAAAGAAAGTAATAAGCCTGTAGGAACATACATTCCGCCTACAAGTGTTTCAACACCATCAATCATTTTTGTTTCGCCGCCCACCGTAAAACCTAAAAAGTTATTCATTACAAATGAAAAATCTGCTTCTAAGCTAATGGTATTTCTAAGTCCTTCACCTGCCAAAGGCCAAATTGATGTTGGGCTTTTAAATGGCATAATAAGCCACATAATATTCATTAACGCAACAACCGAAAATCCTACATAGGTAGAAACGGTCATTTCGCTACCCTTTACTTGGTTTAAGAGTAAACCATAAAGGTATCCAAAAAGTGTAGATATAGCAAGACCCAATACAACTGCAACAGAAATACTTAAAAGAGCAATTGCTTCAGGTGAAGATAAAGCATCGTAATAGCCGTTACTTCTAAACTCTACAGAAATAAGAGCTCCAATAAGACCGCCTACAATACCAATTGTAACACCAAAGTTTGGTCCAATTCCGCATTGAATAGCTGGAACCATTGCCAAAACCAAAATACCGTACATACCCCAACGGCGAAGAATATCTCCTAACAACACTAAAATATCCATTCCGTAAGCAGCAGCTGTAATTATTAAGAGAAGGAAAAATGAAAATATGATTGTTCTTGGTAGCCCAAAATCATAGATTGTTTTTTTAATAGCTTGAATCATGTTAGTTGTTTTCCTTTTTTTGTACTGAACTCATAGCTAAACCAAAGTCTGCATCTAAGTCATCAGGATTTAATATGTTTGAAATAACACCATCAGATACAATGGCAATTCTGTCACAAATACTTCTAAGTTCAACAAGTTCACTTGAAACCATAATAATAGTAATACCCTCTTCGTCTCTGAGTTTCACCAAGTGTTCCATAATGAGTTTTTTAGCCCCTATATCAATACCACGTGTTGGCTCTGAAACCATTAACACCTTTGGACTTAAACTAAGTGCATTAGCTAAACATACCTTTTGCTGATTTCCACCTGAAAGGCGCCCTGCATGTTGATGAGGTCCTGTACAGCGAATATCTAAAAGTTTAATCATTTCTTTTGTGTGTTTATTAGATTTTGTAACATTTAATAAGCCGAGTTTATTCAAAAAGCCTTTTTTAACCGTAAGAGCATTAAATACAATGTTTCTTTCAATACTTTCTTCTAATAAAAGCCCAATGCCTCGTCTGTCTTCAGAAACAAATGCAACACCAGAACTTAACGCGTCCCCTAGTTTTGCAAAATCGATTTTTTTTCCAAAAATTTCAACATCACCTGTTGCAGGGAAAATACCCATAATTCCGTTTGGAATACCAATTTTACCCTGACCGGCCAAACCACCAATACCGAAAATTTCGCCTTTTTTTACTTCAAAGTTAACGCCTTTTACTTTTTCGCCTGGCATATCAACCTTTAAGTCAGAAACTTTAACAGCAGTTTCTGCATTTGTTAAATCAATTTCTTTTTTATTATCAACAAGTTTTTCAATTTTTCGACCAACCATTAGTTGCGCAATTTCAACTACATCGGTATCTTTAATTGCTTTTGTAGAAACTTCTTGTCCGTCACGCAAAATTGTCATAGTGTTTGCAACATCCATAACTTCAGATAAACGGTGTGTAATAAATATAATTGCAATACCTTTTGCCGCAATTGATTGCATAACTTCTAGAAGTTTTGTAGCTTCACTTTCAGTTAATACAGCTGTTGGTTCATCAAAAACCAGCACTTTAATAGCTGTTTTATCTATTTCGCGAGCAATTTCAACAAATTGCATATACCCTACAGGAAGGCCTGCTACCTTACTGTATTCATCAATGTTCATACCAATTGAATCTAAAGATTCTTTTGCATCGTTATTAATTTGTTCCCAATCAAGCTTTTCTAAACTAGGACCAAATACACGACTTAGTACGGTTGGAACGGTTGGTTCACGCCCAATTTTAATGTTTTCTGCAACGGTAAAGCCCGGAATAAGCATAAATTCTTGGTGAACCATACCAATTCCTGCTTGCATAGCATCGTTAGGCGAAGAAAAGCTTACATCCTCACCATCTACTTTAACAGATCCTTCAAAACCGCCTGTTTGATGAATAACTTTCATACCAAAGAGAATGTTCATAAGGGTAGATTTACCTGCACCGTTTTCGCCAATAAGTGCAAAAATTTCACCCGGTTTAACACGTAAAGAAACATTCTTTAATACAGCATTGTCGCCATAAGACTTTGATATGTTTTCCATTTGTAATACATATTCAGATTTCAAAACAATATCATCCTTTTATTTATTATGATAGTAACATTTTTTTATAGTAGAGCATTAATAAACACAAAAAATGTGCATATTAAAACTATACCATAAAACACAAAGCACACTCATTATTTCTAACTCTGTGCACTTTGTGTTTAATAACTTATTATCAATTAATAATTAGTAACTAGTAATTAATTTTAGAAGTTGTAGTAATCACACATAATCATGTAGAAGTTATCTACTGAACCTTCTGCATCTGTGTATGCAGAAAGAGTTGCTTCGTAATCACCTGATTGTTTGATTACTTTGTCGATACTCTTTTTAAGTTCTGCTGGATCATGACGATCAGTGAATTCACCTGCTGCATAACGCATAGCATAGTCAGTTCCTGCTTCTACCATTAACATGTTGATAGATACAGGGAATGTACTTACACGACCTTCGTTTCCAAGTTCTGTAACTTTTTCATCAATTTGAGCTAACATGTATTGAACATCACCTTCGTGACCTTCAGTTGAAATGTTAAGTGCTGCAGGGAATCCATGGTATGGAGAAGGACAGCATTGTAGTGAGTAAACACCACCTTGTTCGATTACAGAACGAATAAGAGGTTCTTGCATTGAACAGTTTGTTGAGAAGAATACAGTGTCTTTTCCGTATTCAGCTAATTTTCTTGGAACATCTTCAACGATAAATTGTTGTGCACCTGAAACACCTGCATCCCCAGTAGGATCTGGAGCTGTTGCTTCAACATATTCCATACCTGCAGCAGCTGCTGTTTCCATGAAAAGTTCGCGGCGTGCAGCAATTGTTTCGTAACCTAAGTGACGAGGGAAAGAATAGTGTACAAATGTTTTTGCACCTTGTTTTTGTGCTTGTTCTACTAATGTTCTACCAACACCAAGTTCGTCTACGAGCATAACTACGTCTGCAACAGCAGCGATTTCTCTTGGTGGTTCAGCAGCAACACCTGTTACGAATAACATATCAGGACGTGTTTCACGTACTTTTTCAATTGCAGCAATAGCACCAGGAACAGCTTGTACGAATACAATAG
>CAYJJW010000007.1:0-29538 GCA_964370555.1 uncultured Treponemataceae bacterium
ACTATTTTTTTTATTTAGTGTTGCACTTAATGTGCAAATCTATCACTAGTAATTAGGAATTATTCTCAGTCTGCCCAGCTTCCGGTCCTAATTTCGTGGCAAATGCGCTCCCAGCTTTCATATCGTTCTTGACTTATAGAACCGTTTTTTATGCCTTCCAAAATTTTACAACCTGCTTCATGCGTATGGCTACAAGACATTCCGTACACGCATTGGCCTACATAGTCTTTCATTTCTCTAAAATACAATGCTAAATCATCTGCTTCAATATCATGAAGTACAAAGCGCCTTACACCCGGTGTATCTATAACAGTTGTTTTTACCCCGTGCCTACCACCGGTAAGAGACTCATTGATTTCTAAATGAAGTAAAACGCCTTTCGTTGTTGTATGTGTTCCCCGCCCATATTTTTCGGAGATGCCCCCAACTCTTAAGATATAAGAAGAGTCAAGTGCGTTTATTATGCTCGATTTTCCAACTCCTGACTGTCCTACAAAGGCACAGAGTTTACCTTCCATAAGTTCTGCTAATTGCTCAAAGCCTTCATGAGTTTTTGCAGAAACACCGAGCACGGTATACCCAAGACTCTCCCAATTTTCAAGTCTTTTTTTTGTAGCTGGATTATGAATGGATTCAAGGTCACATTTATTGCACACAATTACCGGTGTAATTCCTGCTTGTTCTGCTTGGGCTAATGTTCTATCAATAAATCTTGGTCTAAAAGGTGGCTCATCAGGAGTTGTTACACATAGCAAAAGATCTACATTTGCAACTAAAAGCTGTGGAAGTCTACCTTTTACGTTGTAGCGCACAAAGGCATTCTTTCTTTTAACGAGGGATAAAATTTGCCCCTCATCTTCTGAATGTGTATCTTTTTCTATTTCTACATAATCACCGGGGCAAAGCGGATTATAAAAATCTCCTACTTCTTTAAGTTTTTTTCCTTTAAGCGAACATTGGCGTTTCTGCCCATCCTCGCATTCAACTTCAAACACATTGTTTGACCCGCTGATAATTATTCCTTGCATAGCTTAGTTTCTCCTAAAAAGGCTATTCTGTCAAGTGATAAATAGCTAAGAAAAGAAACATTTTTTTACAAGGGACATTATATGTCTCACTATGCCCTCTATACTACCTATATTAAATAACAAGTGAGGACACTATGATTAACAACAAAAAACCACAACTCCAATTGGCCGGAAATTATCTTTTTTACAGAGATTTTATACAAAGCTCTTCCTGGAAAAGCATACGGTTTAGAGCATCTATTATTTCGGCTTTGTTTATAAGTATTGGAATTTTATTACCATTCTTTTTGGGCTTCTTTATTTCTTTAAAACAAGAACCTAGCCGATTTTTTATTCAATATTATGCATTTGTAACGGTAATGAGTATTATAGTTTGTTTGCCTTTAACTGTTTTTCTTATTCGTTTTGGATTACATCTTTATGGAAAAATTACAAAAAAGTATGCACGACGATATGGATTTTAAAAAATGCCTATAGAGCGAAAAAAAGCAGTGAATGCAAAAAGGGTAAAGACGGAAAAAACAGATGTCCAAACAACTATTTGGCGAGCGAGCTCACCGTCATTACCCATGCTTTGCGCCATAACGGCACTACTCACCGCTGTTGGAGCTGCGAACAACCCAAGCAAAGCAGCATACTCTACTGTTCCAAAAGAAGGAAAAAATTGTGAAATAATTACTAATCCAATAAGGGGAACAACAACTAAGCGCACAACTACAACCTGTAAAATTTGTGGAAATAGTCGCTTAACAGCAGAAAATGAAAACTCTCCTCCAAGAACAACCAAAGCCAAGGGTGTTGCCATTCCAGTTAAGTTTTCTATTGCTTTAAATATACTTTGAAACTCAGAAGTTTTTAATCTCCACTCACCAATAAAAGGACGAATAGCAAGGCAAACAAGCCCTACCATTGCTCCCAATATAAGTGGATTAGTAACAATTTTTTTTAGCATATCTAAGATCAAACTAAAAAAGCTTTTTTTAGCTCCATGCTGCGGTAAAAAAATTGTTAGGGCAATAACAGCTAAAATATTATACAGTGGAACCATAAAGGCCGCTATTACTGATGCTAGTATTTGTGCTTCAGCACCACCTATACTAAAGGCAAGTGGTAAACCAATAACAATATAATTAGATCTAAAAAATCCTTGTAAAACAGCACCCTTTTGTTCTTCTTTTTTTATAAAAATCAGTACATATATAATACCTAAGAAAAAAATTATAAAGGTGACAAAACCTGCAATACCAACCACATTCCATGGTATGTTTTTAAGATTTTCTACATTGTATACGTTTACAAATAACAATGTTGGAAGGCAGACTTTAAACACAAAACTATTAGCTACTTTTAGAAATTCATTTGTAAAAAGACCAATTCTTTTTAAGTAAAAACCTAAAATGGCAAGAAGAAGAATCGGCAAAATTGAATTTAAAGAAAATATTAGAGCATCCATTTCATAATAGTATAGAGAAAAAATAGAATGGTCAATACCAAAAAACATATAGAGGACAATATATGTCCCACATATAGTAGTATACTATATATATGAAAAAGGCTAATACAATTACAAAACAACATCCTTTATTCTCTATTCACGCAAAAACAAAAAAAGGCATACTACATGTTTGGAATTTTATTCAGACAATGGAAGGAACACTTGTTTTTGCCGGAAAAACACTTATAGAAAAAAAACACAAGGTTCAAAACCATATCACCATAGACGCAAAGGATAGAAAACCTCAATTTATAATAGAAGCAGACCTTTCTTTTCCTCAAAGAGAATATGCCTATTTACCCTCTCAATATATTTCTTCTGCAATTATAGAAGCGCGGCATTGCAAAAACAAACCAGAGCAAAAAACCTTTACATGGCTTTCAAATATTGCCCCTCTTTTATTAGCTATTGAAAATAAAGATAGCTTATTAGCTGCAGAACTATTTAACAAAAAATCTTTTATTTTTATGCAATATCCCAAAACAACAATTAAACTTTTAGAAGATATTTCAGTTGAAGGCTTGTTTAGTTGGATTTGGGGACGTTTTGATGAGAAGGCAATGCAAGATTTACATTCTATTTTTGAAGGAAAATGTACAAAAAATTTTGAACATTGGGGAGTAGCGGAAACCTTCTTTACGTCAGCTCGCCGAAGACTCGATATTTCGCAAAATAGATTCGAAAGCATTGATGAGTGTATGACTAGATTTCTAAAGACACATCCTGGAACAAAGCTAACGCTTGGCATTGTAGGAAGCAATCACTACAGAAGTATTGAAAAAAAATTGCACGAAATACAAGACAAGAAAAAGAATCCTGTAGATATTTTTTCTAGCACAAGAACTTTTATAGAAGCAGAAACAAATAATGCGTTTGATAAAAACGCTGTAGCTCTTTATATAGAGCCTTTACAAGACAGTGACATAAATACCGTTTCAGGATATGTGAGAAAGAGTGGAGCTGAACTTTTAAGAAAAGCCTATCCAAACAAACTACGCTTTTCATCACGCTTAGCTCGTTTGGGATTTTTACAAGGTGGTTCTACCGGTATTGTTGTTGAAATAGTAGTATGATTATTCATCCTCAATCATAATATTAAGAATTTCAATATCAGTTTGCTTCATTCCTTCTTTTCCAACCCGGCCTACGTTTTCCATTGTTTTATCAACATTATCTTTTACAATACCATCGCCCGAAACAAAGGTATTATCGGTCATAGTCATGTAATGAGCCATAATGGTAGCATCAACAGAGGATGCAATTTTTGCGGCACAAGAAGATTTTGCCCCATCGCATACAATACCTGAAGTGTTTGCTAGGGTATTTGTTATGGTACTACAAACCTTGTCATAATCCTTTGTTTGCATATAGGTTATTGCTGCCCCACTTCCACAAGCTGCAGAAACAGCTCCACAATATGCGGATAGCTTTCCTATTTGCGATTTTTGATAAATTGATACAAGGTTACTTATAATTAGTGCTTGCAGTAATTCTTCGTGAGCAACCCCAAACTCTTTGGCATATTCAATAACGGGTAATGAAACGGTCATTCCTTGATTTCCGCTTCCCGAATTTGTTACAACAGGCAAAACACATCCACTCATTCTTGCATCCGAACCTGCAGCAGGCATTGCTTTCGCACGGATTTTAACATCATCCCCATATACATTTAATAGGGTTTTTCCGATATTGGCTCCATAGCTATTTTCTAAGCCTTCATTCGCAATTTTTGTATTATAGTCTATTTGCCTATTAAGGACTTCTTCAACAAGTGAAAGATCTACCGTTTCAGCAAAGGTGATAATATCTTTAACATTTAAAACACTTCTATCTGCAGTTTGATTTTGGGAAGTATCTGCATCTGACTTAAACAGAACTTTTCCATTTTTACTTTCAAAAACTATATTTGTGTGAGAATTTGTTATTTCTACAATTACTTCATCTTCTTTATAATATACAAGAACTCTAAGATGCAAATTAGATACACCTTCTAAAAGCTTAACCGAACAATATCCTTCTGTATTTATAAGTTTTTGTGTAAGAGTTCTATGTTCTTCTGTAATTTTAGAAAGAGTTTCAAGTTTTTTTTCGCTATCTCCGCCAACTGCACCAAGAATAGCAGCTACACTAACCCCTTTTAGTCCACCTGAGTTAGGAACAACAACACCTTTTACATTTTTTATTATGTTTCCGGAGCATTCCACAACCATTTTTTCGGGGAGAGTGCCTAAAAGTTTTCTGGCACGAGCTGCAGCAAATGCAATTGCTATGGGCTCGGTACAACCAAGCGCGGGAACTAATTCTTCTTCTAAAATAGTAATGTACGTTGTATAATCCATTTTTTTCTCCCTGATAGTGATGTTGAATACTACCATATATATTTTTCTTTTTCAATAATAAAACTACTTATTACATTTTGTATAAATAAGACACCCTGTGGTGTAGGGTGTCTATATTTTGCTTAAAAAGATTACTTATTTTATCTTTCTAATTCTAACTTCGCAAATGTCATCACCTTTTGCAATTGTTTTTCCTAGTTCAAATTCGAAGGCATCGTATTCATTAATTATCCCTCTATCTCCATCCATTGCTGCATCACAAAGCGCAGGAAATTTTTCAACATCTATGCCTAATTTTTCCCAAGCAGCAACAAGAGGACAATAATGAAAATCAATTGAGAACTCTGTGTCAGAGCATGTTACATCCATTTCAAAAGTGTTTACAACATCCTCATTTGCAAAAGCTGCTGCAAAAGCTTTTAAATCATCTGTTCTTGGAAATTTATTTTGCCCATGAAAACAGCCACATTTAAATACGGCCTCTTTTGCAAAGCTAATATCAATTCCTTTTTTTTCAGCTTCTTCAATCATTAAGCCAAACCATGTTGCTCGATGCTCAATTGCGCTTCTTAACAAATCAGTCCGAGGATCTGATTTTGTTGCCTTGTTTTTAATTACATTTGCCATACTTTTTCTCCTTCCCAGTATCTACATATATTTTTCTATGCATTTCAAAAGAATATGCATTTTTTTAATGGGTTTACACCCTAACCGCCTAAATAAGCTTTTCTCACTGCATCATCATTGCTTAAATCTTTAGCATCCCCATACAACTTTATTCTCCCTGTTTCAAGAACATAAGCGCGGTTTGCAACATGTAAAGCCATATTAGCATTTTGTTCCACAAGCATAATTGTTGTTCCTTGTCTATTTATATCTTTGATAAGTTTAAAAATCAAAGCTACCAAATTTGGAGCCAACCCAAGTGATGGCTCATCTAGAATAAGCAAATCTGGCTCAGACATTAAGGCTCGACCAATTGCTAACATTTGTTGCTCTCCACCTGAAAGAGTTCCGGCTCCCTGCTTTTCCCTTTCTTTTAAGCGAGGAAATAAATCATAAACTCTTTTAAAACTAGCCTGTATTCGATTTTTATCTTTTATCATATAGGCACCTAAATTTAAGTTTTCTTCTACAGATAAATTGGCAAAAACTTCCCTTCCTTCGGGAGACATAGAAATTCCTAACGAAGCTATTTTATGAGCCGGAAGGTTAGTTATATCCTGGTCTTTATAAATAATTTTTCCTGCGGAAGCAGGTAATATCCCTGTTAAGGTATTTAAAGTTGTTGTTTTACCGGCTCCATTAGATCCTATCAATGTTACGATTTCACCTTTTTCAACCCTAATATTAATCCCTTTTAGAGCATGCACACTTCCGTAGTGTGTATTTAAGTCCATAAGTCTAAGCATCACCATCATCATCCTCCCTTTTTCCTAAATATGCAGTGATAACTTCTTCATTTTTTTCTATTTCTTCAGGTTTACCATGCGCAATCATTTTTCCATGATCCAAAACATAAATACGGTCTGAAATATTCATTACTACACTCATATCATGCTCTATTAGAATAACGGTAAAACCGTTCTCCCTTGTTTTTCGAATAAAATTCAATAATTCTTCTGATTCTTGAGGATTCATACCTGCCGCGGGTTCATCTAAAAGGAGCATTTTTGCATCTGTTGCAATCGCCCGCGCTATTTCAAGTTGTCTTTGTTCGCCATAGGGTAAACTTCCCGCATATTCATGAATTTTACCTTGAAGACCTATAGACTCAATAATTTCAATAGCTTTTTGTTGTTTTTCAAGCTCAATACGTTTATATTTTTTTGTACGGAAAAGACCATCAAAAAAGGAATATTGTGTTTTGATGTGTGTTCCTACCAGCACATTTTCAATAACTCGCATTTTTTTAAATAATCGGATATTTTGAAATGTTCTCGATAAACCTGCTTCCACAATTTCTTGAGGAGTTTTATTTTGTATATTTTTACCTTCAAAAATTATTTCACCGCCATCAACCTTGTTCACACCTGTAAGCAAGTTAAAAAGGGTTGTTTTACCGGCACCATTAGGGCCAATTATACTTACAATCTCACCTGTTTCAACATGAAAGCTTACATTATCAACAGCTACAAGCCCTGCAAATCTTTTTGTTATTCCTTTTACTTCAAGCTGCGCCATGCATTACCCCTCTATTTCCCCGGTTAATTTTGCCGGTTTTGCTCTAAATTGCACCCCTTTTATAAACTCAAAAGGTCTTTTGCTTTCGCCACCAAGAATACCTTGAGGCCTAAATCGCATCATTAAAACGAGAATCAATCCATACACGACAAATCTATAACTGGCCATAAACCTAAGAATTTCAGGGAAAGAAACAAGTAAAATTGAACCAATGAACATTCCTTTTAGTGTTCCCATCCCACCTAATATAACTATTGATATTATCATGATAGATGTATCAAAAGTAAATGTATTAGGATCAATGTAGCGAATAAAAGAAGCGTAGAAAGCTCCTGCCATACCACTAATTGCAGCTGAAATAACAAAGGCCAAAACTTTATAACGAGTAGTTCGAATTCCCATAAGGGTTGCGGCTAACTCATCTTCCCTAATTGAAATAAAGGCTCGCCCTGTTTTTGAGTTAATAATCATATAACAAAAGGCTAACGTTAATAACAATAATGCTAGTATAAGATAATAGAGCCCTCCATTTGGTAAAGTTAACTGTATTCCAAAAAACTCAGGACGCTGAATATTCTTTATTCCCAACGGACCGTTTGTTACCGCATCCCAGTTAAGAGCTATCATTCTTACTATTTCGCCAAAGCCCAGTGTTGCTATAGAAAGATAGGATCCACTTAAGCGTAAAGTAGGAATACCTAAAATTAAACCAAACATGGCTGCTACTATAATTCCCGCCAGCATACAAATAGGAAAGTTCCATCCAAATTGCTCAAAACAAATACCGGCTGTATAAGCACCAATTGCATAAAAGCCTGCATTACCTAAAGAAACTTGTCCTGTGTAACCGGTAAGAATATTTAATCCTAATGCAAGAATTGTATAAATACAAATCATAATAACAATACGCATTATAATTTGATTCATACCTAAAGTTGGCAACAATAGCAAAATAGCCCAAACTACTGCAATTGCAGGAATTTTATGCGCTACAATAAAGTCTTCAACTTTTTTATATAATGTTATCAATGTAAAAAAATATGATGTATTCATGTTTATACCTTAATAATTCCTTTTTTACCATATAATCCGGTAGGACGGATGATGAGTACCAATATCAAAATTATAAATGCCACTGCATCACGATATGTACCACCTATAAATACTACTGTAAAAACTTCAATGACCCCTACAATAAGCCCACCTACTACAGAACCATGCAATATACCTATACCACCTAATACCGCAGCAGCAAATGCTTTTAAGCCCATTAAAAATCCCATTGTTGGGTAAATAACTTGATAATAACCACTAATGAGAGCACCTGCTATGGCTGCCGAGGCTCCACCTAGAAAAAATGTAAAGGTTATAACAAAGTTTACATTTATTCCCATGAGCATTGCTGCTTTAGAATTCTGTTCTACCGCTCTCATTGAAAGGCCTATTTTAGTTTTATTAATCAACAATGTTAGTCCAATGAGAAGAACCATAGACACACAAAATATGAAAATTTGTGATGAGTGTATCTTAATATCACTCATTGCAACCATCTGCTCTGGTATTAACGGAGCAAATGCTTTTTTTTCGCTACCAAATATAATCATAAGCATATTCTGAATAATATAAGATATACCAATGGTTGTTATTAACGATGCAATTGGGATTGCTTTCTTTTTTCTAAGAGGAGCCAGAGCTGTTTTATCAATAAGAACACCCAAAAATCCTGTACAAATAATACTAAAAATAACTCCGGGCACAACTCCAAAATTAGAACCAATAAAGAAAAATGCCATATGGGCACCAAATGCGTAGACCGATCCATGCGAAAAGTTTATTAAACGCAAGATACCAAAAACCAATGAATACCCAACGGCTACCAATGCATACACCATGCCCAAGGCTAAACCGTTAAACAACTGTTGAAAAAATGAATTTAAATCCATGTTTGTAACTCCTCACTCTTTTATAGCACGAACAATGTAATTACCAAGAAAGCACAGAAGAAAACTATTTTTCATTATGCCTTCTTGATATTAAAATTAATTTACTTCAGCAAATTGGCCGTCTTTAACTATTGCGGCTGTTAATACTTTTAAGGAATCTCCATCTTCATTAAAAACTGTATCACCGGTTACGCCGGGATAATTTAGTTCATACATAGCAGTTTTAATACTGTCTTTTTCCTTGCTTCCTGCCATTTCAACTGCAGTTAATAGAATCCCAACACTGTCATATGCTTGAGCAGTTAAACTAGAAGGAATTGCTCCATATGCAGAATTATATTCAGAAACAAATTTTTTGATTGCAGGATCTTCTGATCCTGGAAAAAAACTAATTGGGAACATTATGCCCTCGGCAGATTCGCCACCAAGATTTATAAGTTCTTGTGCAAAAGAGTTTGAAAAACCTATAACCTCAATATCAGGGTTAACTTGTTTATATTGTTTTGTTAAAGGAGCCAGAGTTCCATACATAGCAACGCTAATTAAAACTTCTGCGCCTGCATCATTCATCTTTGTAACTACAGGGCCATAATCATCAATACCCTCAAGAACTTCTTCTACCGCTACAATTTCTACAAAAGGATACTCTTCTGCTATAACATCTTTTACAATATCTTTTGTTGAAGTTCCCCAGTCTGTTTTTATAGAAACAATACCTACCTTTGTTTTGCCCATATAATCTACAATTAATTCAAGTCCCTTTTGTGCTTCAAAAGAGATAACTACATTATTTCTAAAAATTGTATCTCCCATGCTTGAATAATCAGGATGTGATGCAGATGGAGAAATTTCAATTAAATTATTTTCCTCATATGTAGGAGCTGCAGCCATACTTACACCTGAAGCGAAATGTCCAATAACGCCTACAATATTCTCATCTGCAACAATTTGTTGGGCAATAGAAGCAGCTTCTTCTCCATTGTTTTTATCATCATAGATAACTAATTCAACAGGTTTTCCAAGAACCCCGCCTTTTTCATTCCATTCTGCAACCATTAATTTTGCAGCATTTGCAAAACCTATTCCATATTCTGCATTATCACCTGTCATAGGCGCTGCAACAGCTATTTTAATTACATTTTCATCTTCCGAACCTGCACAACCAATAAATAACAAACAAGCTGTTACTAATACACAGAAAATCTTACTCACTTTTTTCATACTTCCTTTCCCCTAAATTTGGGTCTCCTTGTTAGTTTATTTTTGAATTTACTTAATATATATTTCCCTATAAAACATACATTAGTAAATATCCAACATAGGCATTGCAATAACCATTTTAAACAAAAAAAAGGTGCTGTGAGATCCGAAAATCTCACAGCACCTTTGCTGTTTAAGTAAGACTACCTTTTATCAAAAAAAATGTCAACCCAAAAGATAAAAAATATGCATAAATATACATTTTTTTTATCTTTTTTTTTATTTTATGCAACAGTTTTTTCTTGTTGCGCCTTTCTCACGTATTCTAATACATAATGCACATACAACTTGTCTTCATGTGCAATATGTTCTAAAATCCATTCATATATAAACTTTATAAACTGAAACGATTGTAATACTGGAGACTCTTCAATTTGTTTTGCGGTTTCAAGTATTTTTGCAACAAATTTTTCATGCCGTTTTTTATGTTCTGCAAATTTTGGATAACCGCATTTAACCATTAACTTTTCTTCTGCTGAAAAATGCTCTTTTACGTAGGCAACAGCCGCATGTAAGGTTTTCCGCAAAGGCTCATCAATAGCCGTTTTTGAATTTTGTTTATGCGATAATAAACCCTGATAAAGGTCATTACACATCTCAACCAAAATTTTATGTTGCTTATCGATCATTGGAATTCCAATTTCAAACTTTTTTTCCCATTCAATATATATTTTTGAATCATCCATATTACTTTCCTCTCGAAGTTAATATACATTTTTTTTTAATCTAAGCATAGTAATAAAATCACAAACAAGCCTTGTAGCCTACTCAAAACACTTTTTATTTGATATACTATACACATGAAAAAAATATCTTTTTTACTCCTCACATTATTATGCATATCTTGTGAAAAAAAAATTACACCTATACCAAGTGACACAAGGGTTGTTTTAGGCACCGTTTGTACCATCAATCTTTATGAAAACGGGTCTCAAGAAATATACGATGAACTCTTTTCGCGCTTGGAAGACATTGAAAATGTTATGAGCATAAATATACAGGACTCTGAAATATCAAAAATTAATGATTTAGCGGGGATTGAAAAAGTTGCAATTTCAAACGACACCTACACTGTACTGACAAAAGCTCTTGAATATGCAGAAACAACAAAGGGCGCTTTTAACCCGGCAATTGGCCCCTTGGTTAAACTTTGGGCAATAGGAACAGACAGTGCAAAGGTTCCAAACCAAGAAGAAATAAACAAAGCCATCTCATTAGTTGATTGGAAAAAAGTTATCGTAAGTGAGGAAAAAGAACAACATTTCGTTTTTCTGCAAGAAAAGGATATGAGTCTAGATCTTGGGGGCATTGCTAAAGGATATGCAGCAGATGAAATGATACGTATTCTTAAAATATATGCTATTGATAGTGCTATTATAGATTTAGGTGGAAACATTTATGCACTTGGAGAAAAACAAAATGGTGAAGTTTGGCGTGTTGGCATAAAAAATCCTTTTGACTCAACAGGAAGCCCCGCAATTAGACTGGATGTAAAAAACACCTCTGTTGTAACCTCTGGAGTATATGAGCGTTTTTTTGAAAAACATGGCATTCGTTATCACCATCTCTTAGATTCAAATACTGGATATCCTGTAAACAATGGCTTAATGGCAGTTACTATTGCAACTGAATCTTCCATGCTTGCTGATGTTTTATCAACGGCAGTATTTGCACTTGGAGAAAAAGAAGGTATAAACTTGTTAGAATCGCTTGGCGTAAAAGGATTTTGCGTTAATTCTGAACGGGAAGTTATCGCAACAAATAATTTAAAAAACGAAATTGCGATTTTAGATGATAGTTTTACTTTAAAATAAAAAACGGGCAATTCTAAGCTTGCCCGTTTTTTATTATCTTTCTACAAATGTTCCTTCACTTTCAAAAAAACTTGCCCCTTCTGTTGGGTATTTTTTTCGAAGCTCTTCCACTATTTCAAAAAGCACCTCTACTTCCTCATCTTTACAGTAAACAATAAAGAGTGTATTTAGCTGAGGCCAAACAGCATCCCCCTGTTTAGGAACTGAATAGCCACGTCCTTGAATACCGGGAATTTTTGTAAAGCCTTTGCCAACATTTTTTTCATCGCAGGCTGTTATAAAGTCTTCGTCGATAGACTGGCTTAGTATTATTTCAACTCGTTTCATGCTTCACTCCTTTCAAGTTTTTCTTCTTTTAGCCTTGCAAGGTGTAACTTCATTTTTTCTTCTTTTCGTTTTGCTCTCTTTGCATCACGCTTTTCACGGCGAGTATTAAAAATGTAGTATAACACCGGCATTAAGAAAAGAGTCATAAGCGTACCAAAGCTTAACCCACCAAGAACTGTTTGTCCTATTGGTTGAACCATTTCAGAGCCTTCGCCCGGAAAAAATGCCATTGGCACAAGCGCTAAAACAGTTGTAAGGGTTGTCATTAGAATTGGTCTAAGCCTACTTTTGGCAGCCTCTACACAAGCATCTTCAATGCTGAGTCCACGTTTTCTAAGAAGGTTAATATAGTCAACCAAAACGATACCGTTATTTACGATAATACCAACAAGAATAAGAAGCCCTACCGCAGAAATAGTGTTGAGCATAGCACCAGTCATGAGATACACTGCTATAATACCAATTACTGAAAGAGGAATGGTAAAAATAACGATAAACGGATCCATAAAGGACTCAAACTGACTTGCCATTACAGAGAAAACCAAAATAATAGCCATTAAAATGATTACTGCTAAAATTTCTAAGTTTCGCATGAGTTCTGCAGCATCCCCACCGTATTCTATTGTAACTCTATCATCGTACGGAATGTTTTGTTGTATGAGAGCCTCTACATTACGCTGTATTTCTGTAATAGATCCGCCAAGTACAGGATTTGCCGTTACATGGATGGTTCGTGCTTGATTTTCGCGATTAATCGCTACAGGGGAAGTTGAATCTTGCCAAGAAGCGAAGCTTGAAAGCGGAATTCCAACCCCTTGAGAATTATTGATTGTAATTTGCTCAAGATCAGTAATTTTTGCCTTATCATCATCAGATAGCCCTACAATAATATCGATATCGGTACCATCGTCTGAGTACATACCTGCAAGTTGCCCATTAATATTTGCTCTAATTTCATTTGATACAGAGTAAATATTCAATCCTAAACTGTACAGTTTGTTTCTGTCTACTGTAATGTTAACTTCAGGTAGACCGTCTTCAAGGTTGCTTGTAGGCTCTGTCACCAACTCTTTACCTTTGTCATCTAAAAGGGCAACAATGCTGTCGGCAGTATTTTTGAGAATATCGAGATCATCACTTTTTATGATAATATCAACACCACCACCACCGGTTCCACCAAAGGAGCTTGTGTTTGAAAATGAAAACTTTGCACCAGGAAACATATCAAAGTAGGGGCGTATTTTTTCTTTTGCAGAAACATCATCGTCCCAGCCTTCTTCTCGGTCTGCATAAGCATACAAAACAATATCCATACTGGCACTATCAGTTGATGCGCTTCCGCCCATCATTCCGCCACCGCCACCCACAGAAACGGTTGTTTTTTCAACACCCTCTAATTCTTGTAACGCGATTACTTCCATTTGGCGTATTATTTCTTCAGTAACTTCAAGTCGCGTACCTTTTGGCATCTCTAAGTTTAAGGTAACGGTAGTTGATGCTTCTGATGGCATAAACTCAAACCCTACTACAGGTATAAGCATAAGACTACCAATAAATAAAGCAATAATTGTTATAATTAAAATTGTTTTTCTTTTTAGAACTTTTCGAACCGCTCGAGCATAGGCATTGTCTAAACTTTCAAATAAAGAACCTAAGGCTCTATCTATTTTTCCGATAAACCCAACACGTTGAAGTTCTGCAGCTCTTTCTAGTTTTAAGTACCTCGATGCTAATACAGGCACAAGCAATACTGCTACGATTAAACTGCATAAAAGAGAGAACACAATGGTAAAGGTAAGGCCTGAAAACATCTGTCCAATTACTTCTAATTCTGCTGAAAACATTATTAATGGAAGAAAAACACAAATTGTTGTAAGGGTACTGGATACAATAGCACTAGTCATTTCTTGAGAGCCAAGAATTGCTGCAACGGTGGCCTTTGCCCCACGTTCACGATAGCTATAGATATTTTCTAGAATAACAATAGAGTTATCCACAAGCATACCTACCCCAAGGGCAAGACCTGCAAGTGTCATAAGATTGAGCGTTAATCCCATAAAGTACATAATTCCAAGAGTTACAACAAGAGACACTGGAATTGTAATAGCAATAATTGCAGTACTTTTAATACTTCGCAAAAAGAAAAGAAGCACAAGAACGGCCAAGATAGCTCCCGACATCGCAGAACTAGATACTTGGTCTATAGATGTTTGAATAAGCTCTGTTGTATCCATACCTACTTCTATTTGAATATCTCGTGGAAGAGTTGGCTTTAATTCTTCTATTTTGTCATATACCGCTTGTGCAGTTTGAAGAGAGTTTTTTCCGCTTTGTTTTTGTATTGACAACAATACGGATGGCTCTCCATTAAAAAATGCCAAAGAAGTTTCATCCTGATATCCTTCATACACATCTGCAACATCTCTTAGAAGAATTGTTCTAAGCTCTGGCATTGATGTTCCATTTGTTTCAGTCATTTTATACGAGATTACAGTATTTTTAATATCGTTCAAGCTTTCATATTGGCCGGAAGTATTAATGGTATAATTTATGTCGCCTTCGGTGATTTGGCCTCCCGCTCCATAAATATTTTGAGCCCCAATCATCTGGGCAATCTGTGTAATGGATAAGCCATATGCTTCTAGTCTGTCACGAGGAATATCTACTCGAATTACTTTTTCACGGCCACCCATAATATTTGCAGATGCAACACCATCAATTTGCTCTAAGTTTGGAGCTATGGTGTCTTCTGCATATTGGAGTAGTTCTTCAGGTGTTCTGTTTCCTGTTAAAACAAGCGACATGATAGGAATCATTGAAGGATCAGCCCTAAAAATGGTTGGTGAATCGGCTCCTTCGGGAAGAATGCCTTTTACAAATTCTATCCTGTCGCGTATTTCATTTATTGCCGTATCAAAATTCGTTCCATACGTCAATTCCATAATTACCATACTCGACCCAAAAGAACTTGTTGACGTAAATTCATTAAGTCCCGTTATACCCGATATAGCAGACTCTATAAGCCTTGTTACCGATCGTTCAACTTCTTCAGGTCCTGCATTTTCATAATTAGTAATAATTGCTAAAAACGGAAGCTCAATATCTGGAAAAAGATCTATTGGCAAACGAAGGGCTGTATAAAAACCCAAAGAAGCCAATACTATAAAAAGTATAAGAATGGTAGTCGGTTTATTTACCGCTACTTTTGAAATATTCATTATTCACCATCCTCTTCTGTCTCTACAGACACAACTGATACCTTTGTGCCGTCATTAAGAAGCGTTTGCCCTCTTGTTACAACTAAATCACCTTCGCTTAAGCCCTCAAGTACTTCAACTTGGTCATCAACTCTAAGGCCGAGTGTTAGTTTTTGTTGAATTACCGTTTCATCATCTTGTACTATAAAGGCGAAAGCTTCATCGTCTCTGATAATTAATGAATGGTAAGGTACAACAAACACATCTTCTTTTTCTTCTGTAATTAATTTAATGCGAGAATACATACCTGGCTTGATTTTTTCACCTGTTACATCTTCAGGGATTAATTTTACTGCCATTGTTCTCGTTGCTGCATCTAACACAGGACTTACCTCTGTAATTGTTGCCATAAAAATATCACTTGGCCATGCATCAAGTCTAAGTTCTGCTTTTTGCCCAAGAGCAACTCTTGAAACAAACCGCTCTGCAACAGCAGCTTGTATTTCTAACATTCCTGTTGAGCTAATTTTACCAACAGACATTGAAGGCGCAACGGTGCTTCCAATTGAAAGGGGAAATGCACTCACAGTTCCGCTAGTAGGTGCGTTAATAGGGCTTGTTGAATAAGTCATACCAGGCCTAGAAGGGTCAATTTCTGCTAAAAGTTGATTCTTTTGTACATAGTCCCCAACAGATACATACACTCTAGAAAGTTTCCCTGCAGAATCTGGAAGTATATCTACACTGGAAGCTGCAACAACGTCACCACCAAACTCAAGGTAATCATCTAAGGATGTTTTTGTTACTTCATATGCACTTACTGCAAAAACAACTTCTTCTTCTACTTCAGAAGTCGCATTTGCAGCTCCTGGATTACAAGAAATCATAATAAGACTACTTAATAATAAAATTCCAAAAGGAATAATTTTTTTCGATTTTTTTAACATAAGGTTTCTCCTCAATTAGTTTTCTAATGTTGTATTTAAAGCATATTCTAAGTCTAATAGACCAGAAAGATAATTATATCGTTCACTCATTTCTCCCAACTTTGCTTGGTTTAGCTGAGTTTCAGCATCTCGTACATCTAAGAGCTCTGCAGCACCTTGCTCATACGCGTCCACTGTCATATCATACGATTTTTGTGCTAGTTCAATACTTTGCCCCGCAGCTATAATTGCAGTTTCGCTGTATTGAAGATTATCTGCTAGATTAGCAATTTCCATTTCGGCATTTTGTAGCACCGTTTCATATTGCAAGTCCATTTTTTTTATATTATCTTTTAAATCTTTTGCAGATTGTCTGTTTGAGGAAAAAGGTAACATATTGGTAAGATTCCATGCAAGTGTAATACTTAAAGAACCATTATCCAAAATGTTGTCGCTGTCAACCCAACTTTCTTCAAGATCCATTACTATAGGGTTCCATCCCCACCCTAGTGCAAGGGCTGGCGTATATGTTTGAAAGTTGAGTGCAGAAAGTTGAATATCCATTAGTTCTTTTGATTTTACAAAAGATTGAATATCTAAACGATTTGACAAATAGTTATTTATTAATTGTTCTTTTTCTAAATCAATAAAAATTGGCTCAATTTTGCCTTCTAACACAATGTCAGTTCCAAGAGGTAGCCCAATAATAAATGCAAACAAATCAAGCTGCTGTAAAAGTCCTTGTTCTGATTTTAATACTGCAGGCTTTTGATTTTCATAGGCTACTTGCGTTTGCAAAAGAGAAAGTTCTGGAATAAATCCATTATTATAATTTATTTGTGCTTGTGTTACGCGTTCTTCAGCATTTAGAAGGCTTTGTTGTTGTAAAGCTAAACTTTCTTGTTGTAAAAGAAGTCCATAGAACATTTTCCGAATATCGCGCTCTGTTTGTTTTACACTTTGTTCCCATGTAATAAGCCCGGCTTCATAATTGGCTTTTGTTGCTTTTATACCATCAATAAGCGCAAGGCTTAAATTAAGACTTACGTTAAGTTGCCCAAGCACCTTCCAGTGGTTAATTTCTGTTGTCTCTGAGGGAGTCAATGCTTTTGCTAAATCTGGGTAAGCCAACAACAAGTCGGGATGTTTCCCATAAAGAGGAGCTATCATTCCTACCATTGCTGCACTAGAATCACTATATTCATTGCTACGGGTTGCTATTCCATTTGCTTGCACAGAAGGTATGAAAACATTCCAAGCATTATTTTTTGCCCTTGTTTTCATTTCTAAGTCTATTTGTGCACTTTGTAATGTTTTACTATTTTGAAGCGCATAGTCTACCGCTTCATCGACGGTAAGCGTTACCGTTTCAGCCGCATCTTGTGCCATCATTGGAAAAACAGCTGCAATTACTAAGAGTGTTGCAATAAACATTCTTTTTTTCAAGTTCATTTTTTTATCTCCTAAAAAGTTTCACACTACATTTAGACATTCATCTAAATGTTATTTTACCTCACCTATCATAATCTGTCAATCTATTTTTTAACCCTTCTTTCATAAAAGAATAGTATTGTCTTATAATATTTATAATTTCATCTTGTGAAAATTGAAATACTTGTCCAAGTTTAAAAGCTGAAACGGATAAAGAAAAAAACCAGCCACCAATAATTGTTCCATCTATGGGAAAACCTATATCTACAAAAGGATAGTTTGCTTCCAAAAGCTTTCTTTTTTCTTCATTTAATTTATAGAAAAAATCTTCTAAAAATTTTTCAGGTAAAAATCCTTGTACAGAAAGTCTGTTACAAACAGGCATAAGGCCGGTTCGTTTTGAAAGATACTCTATTTGACTTCGCATATGTAAATAAATATGCTCAGAAAAATTATTTCCTTTTTCTACCGTTTTATTCATGGTGTTTAACATTAATAAAAGTTCTTCTTCTATGAGCGTCTTTATCATGTCTTCTTTGTTTTTATAATGAGAATATAAACTGCTTTTTGCCATACCCAATTCAGAAGACATTTTTTCTACCGTTATTTCAGAGAGGGTATATTCTTCTAAAAGAGACGACAGCGCTTGAAACATCCTGTTTTCTTCAGGGAAAAAGTCTTCATCAAGATTGCAGAAAGCATCAAGTTCTTTTATGCGTTCATCAGAAATTTCTTCTAAATTGCTCCATCCATTATACAATAAAGAAACAAGCCCTTTACAAAATAGGTTTTCATTACCTTTTTCTGCAATACCCTCAGCAAGGGCATATACACGCGCTAATAAAAAGAATATTTCAGTTGTTCGTAAGTAGAGTTTATGTGAAATAGCTTTTTTTTCGAGGAATGCCGTTTCTTTTGCAAGACCTAAGCTTCGTTTTTTCATTTCTGTTACAAAAACAGGAATAAAATCATCACTTTCAACCAAGGTATTAAGAAAAAATAAAAGATAATCATTGTGATGTATAAACCACTCTAAAAGTTTTGTTTCTCTTTCTTTAAAAAATGTATGTATTTCAAGATTTTGTTTTTCTTTTTGAAGTGTAAGTGTATGAATGTAATTGCAAAAATCATCAAAAAATCGATTTTTCATTGTTTCTTGTAAATCATCTTTACTTTTGTAGTATCGAAAAATACCGGGCTTTGCAATTCCGGCTTTTTTTGCAATATCACTTAAAGAAACAGCCTTAGCACTAGCACAAGAAGAAAGCTCGAATGCTGCACGCAAAATACGCTCTTTTGTGCTTAGTTTTGAGAAAGCTTGATTGTCTTCATTTTCAAGAGATATATAGTTCATAAAGTTACCGAACATTCGTTACCGTACCGAATGTTCGGTAATGCTATCATTTAAAATAGCTCATGTCAAGAGATTTTACATTTATTTATAATACTTTTCGCATTCTTCTCTTATGATTTGAACATATTTTTTTACCTTTGGTATATCATTATGAACGGTATACACATCGCGTTGCGTAAACTCTATTGCACAACCTTGTGCCGAAAGCAATGTTTCTTTTATATGAGAGCGTAATGCGTCTTCATCAAGGTTTTTTTCAATACCTAAAATATTTGGGCTTGGTTTTCGGTGAAAAATAATATTTGTGTTTTTTAATTCTTCTCCCATCATTTCTTGATTACACCAAGGAGATATTGAAACTTTTCTCAAATTCTCAAACGTTTTTACATATTCCCACACATCAGAAACAGGTTCACAACAACCATATGATAACAACCCAAATTGAGAAGCAATTTTTTCATAACAAGGGAAAATAAGTTCTTTATAAAGATCAGGTGAAATTGATACTGTTTCTTGAGAATCCATAAAGCCCCACATTTCTTTTGGAGTTATATTTTCCTTATTAGGAAGAAGATCAGTAAAACACTTACTTCCTTGTTGTAATAATTCAAATCCGGTTGTAGAACACAAAAGTTTTTCATTTTGTAAAAAGGCATAGTATGAAATATAATCATCTGCAACACGAGTCATCATCTCAGAAAACAATTCAGGATAATCGAGCATATTAGTAAACATGTTTTCCATTCCCATAAGATGAACAATTTTTTGAGTAGGCACCGCTTCTAAACTGGAAGAAATTATTTTAACAGGGAGAATATCACCAAAGGCATCTTCTGCAATTTTTATATATTCTGTCGTAGCCTTTTTATCAACGGACCACGTTGAGGCATGAAGCTTTTCAAAGTCCTCTTCTAAATCTGCAAGAACATGATTAAAATGATGTCCAAGATTACCACCTGATGCATCGGTTGCATTTGTTTTTGAAATACTATACCCAAATAGTTTAAAGTCTGTTTTCCAATATACTCCAAAATATGGAGACACCACCCAATCGTCATCAAAAAGTTCAAAGTTTACAATGTTTCTAAGAATATCTGTTTCAAGTTGACGAGCAACAGTATCGGTACATTGCAACATTGGAGGAATTATTTCATGCTCAAAAGTATCGAGTTCTATGTGAACAAGTGGAAGCCCTCGCTGTCCCTTGTTATGATTTTTCCAGTTTTCTGTCCGTTCAAGGTTTTTTTTGCTATTAGCAAGCTCCATTTGTTTTTGGGCAAGGCTTTGTAGCCTTTGCATATCTGATACATTCATAATAACTCCTTTTTAATGAAAACTAACAGTAGTTTTGACTTTTCTTTGTCAGTTCAAAAGTATACTTAAAACAGCATAAAGAATACATGACAAATAATACGATTTATTGACTCAAAATACGAATTTAATTTCTTTTTTTATTTTTCCTTTGCTATGCCCTTTTGAAAAAAAGAAAAAATATGATATAGTAATAATACTATGAAACAGTTTCCACTAGCAACACGGCACACCATCTCTTTTGTCCTTTTAATTGCCATTCCAACATTGCTAGTAATAATTATGCTAAGTAATACTTTTAGACTTGATCTTATAGAAAAAACAAGACACGAAAGGCATGTTTTGATGGAACAAACTGCCAATAGTTTAAATCAAGCTTTTGAAACCTACAGCATTATGGCAGCTTCTATTATTCATAACAAAGAAATAATGGAAAACGCAGTGTTATATTATAATGCAGAAACTGCCGACCAAGAATATCTTTACAGTAAAAATTTGGATACCGAGTTTGAAAAATTTTTACAAATGACTAAGTTGCTCACATCAATATATTTATATTTTACAGATAACTCCTCATATTTTTTTAGAAATTATTCCATTGGTAATTTTTCTCAACAAATAATTGACTCCTTTAGAGAAATAAGCATAAAAAAGCAAGGGTCCATTCAATTTATAGAAACCTTTGCTGATGGCAGTTATGGTAATTCAGATAGGTCTGTTCTTTCAATAATTGTTTCTCCTTCTACTAATAACGAGATAGAAATGCTTTTACTGGCATTTGACATGCCTCAAATAAATGAGTTTTTACTATTAAACCTTGATACAGCATCAAGTAATTATCAAAACAGGCGCTTTATAATAAATCAAGATGGCAAGGTTATTGCCTCTTCCCATACTGAATTGGTAAATCAATATTACGATAATATAAAAACATCTTCAAATAAACGGGTGTTTTATATCGACAAAAAATTAAATACCTCTGGCTGGACAATTGTTGAAGAGGTGGATAGCCGAGAACTTACAAAAACTGTCGATCGTTTAATGCTCTATGTATACATAGCACTTTTTTCTATGATTGTATTATTTGCCTTTTATAATTTTTCATTTTTTAATAGAATTATTTCTCCTCTTCATAATGCAAATAAAAATATGAAACAAGTTGCAAAAGGTGATTTTACGGTACGGCTTCCAGCATACGATAGATTTCCAGAGTTTAATAATCTTTCGACTACATTTAACAGTATGGTACAAGAAGTTGACAGCCTTACAGCAAAGATAGTTTCAAAAGAAAAAGAACGTACAAAAATAGAAATAGAAGCATTGCGTTTTCAGTTAAACCCTCATTTTCTTTGCAATACCCTTAATTCTATAAAAATTATGTCATCAATTGCAAAAGTAGAATCAATAGAAAAAATGACTGCTTCTTTAATGCGCGTTATGGAAGACAATCTAAGCGGAAATGACACAACTTGGACCTTAGAACACGAGTTAAAAAACCTTGAAAATTATGTATACATTATGAAAGTGCGATTTGGAAGTACCTTCGACTTTTTTTGCGACATAGAAAAAGAATTATTAAAACGGGGAATTCCATCAATGACACTGCAACCTATTGTAGAAAATGCAATTATCCATGGTGTCCACGGAATGGAAACAAAAGGAATTATTACGGTAGCAGGTCGTATTGAAAACAACATGCTAGTAATAGAAGTAAGAGACAATGGGAAAGGTATAAATGACACAATCATAAAAACACTCTTCGATGTACCAAAACATAGTAATAGAGGTTTAAATGGTATAGGCTTATATAATGTAAGAAGAAGAATAGTTCTTGCCTATGGAAGGCCTTACGATATAGAAGTTTCCTCTTTTCCCGGTGCAGGAACAATAGTAACAACATACTTACCCCTACTTAAGGCAGAAACAATATGACAAAGATACTTATTGTTGACGATGAACCTTTAATGCTACTATCTCTTAAAACAATGCTTGCATGGGAAGACTATGATATAGACATACAAGCAGAGGCAAAAAATGGTAAAGAAGCTTATTTATATCTTCTGGAGCACCCTGAAATTGATATCGTTATTACCGATGTTGACATGCCATTAATGAATGGATTGGAGCTGTGCGAAGCAATTACTTCAAAAAACGCTACTCATGACTTTATTTTTTTAAGCCTTTTTGGTAATTATGAATATGTTAGAAGAGCTTTTAAATCTGGTGCAAATGATTACATATTAAAGTCTGATTTAGAAGCAAAAAAACTTCTGAGCGTTTTAAATAAAATGATTAAAAGCCGACAAGAACGTTTTGGAATAGCAAGCGAAAGGCAAGAATCAACACAAATGCAATCACCTCAAAAGTCATTTTTACATAAATGCATTACGGAAGCAGTATCTGACTCTGAAAAAAGTACATTTCAAAATCTTTTCCCTGAATGGTCTTTTCCATTTTGCATGATGTTTGTTCGACCTTTTGACATTCAATCTATAGAAAGCAGATATGATTCTTCAACAGTGCACTTTCAAAATACTGTTGTTCAAACCTTATCTCAAAACATGCGCTTTGAAAAAAAGGCTATTTTTGATATTTCTCTTGACACCTATATAGTCTTTGCAGAAACCCAAAAAAAATTAGAAGATGGTTTTTCTTCTTTTTATGAAATGGCTTGGATGTATTTTGATACAAGTTTTGATAAAATTATTTCTGATCCTCTTACCTCTTTGGAAGATTTTTTTAGTGCTCTTTCTACAACTACACAGTCTTTTTCATCTTACAGTAAAAATGTTGTAAAAGCCAGACGGTACATACAAGAACACTATCAAGATGAAGAGTTACAATTACATGATATTGCATCATACGTAGAAGTATCTAAAAATTATTTAAGTTCGGAGTTTACAAAAGAAACAGGAGAAACGATAGTTGAATATATTTCTCAGGTGCGTGTTTTACATGCAAAAAAACTTTTAAGAGAAACAAATTTAAAGGTATATGAAATTGCAGACAGAACTGGCTTTGCAAATACTGAAACATTCAATAGAACATTTAAAAAAATTACAGGAAAAACGCCAAGCAACTTTGTATAAAGAACATTCTCCCATACCCTGTACAAACTGTCAATAAATCGTATTTTTTGTCATGTACTTTAGAAACTAATCTTATTACTATTATGCATAACAGAATAAAAACGAGGAAAACCATGAGTCAACCATTATTGAAAAAAGACATCATTAATGTAATCGAAGGAAAAGGACATGCAGAGAGGATACCATTAGCTATACATCAATGGATGCACCCTTCATTGTATGGGGCTCAAGAACAAATAGTGCAATCTTTAATAGATCAATATCCAAACGATGTACAAACAATTTTCTTAAACATGCCAGAGGTTTTTAATGCTCCATATGACGATACATCATTTCGATGGCTTAACATGGATAATCCTTTCCCTGAAAATGTAGCGCTTGATTCAGTAAGTGCTTTAAGCAATTACGATACCCTAGACGATGTACTTGCAGCTTTTCCAAACCCTAATTATCACGGAATTATTCCTCAAAACATACCTACCGAAGATGGACGCTATAGACTTGGTGCTTGGTGGTACCTGCTCTTTGAAAGATTTTGGTCAATACGAGGCATGGAAAATGCGCTTTGCGATTTTTATGAAAACCCGGATGAAGTTCACAAAATTTTTAGAGCTCTTACAGATTTTTATAAAGCAGTACTTACAAGAGCAAAAACAGAACTTAAACTTGATGGAATAATGGTAAGCGATGATATTGGCACACAAACTAATACTTTTTTTTCTGAAGAAATTTTTATCGAGTTTTTTAAACCTTATTACAAGGAGATATTTGATCACACGCATAAACTGGGAATGCATTTTTGGCTACATACCTGCGGAAATGTTTTTAATTTTATTCCACATTTAATAGAAATAGGTCTTGATGTTTTACATCCAATTCAAAAATACACAATGGCAGAAAAAAAGGTTACACAATCCTTTGGAGATAAAATTTGTATTTGGGCTGGATTTGATGTACAACAAATAATTCCCTATGGCACCCCAGAAGATGTTAAAAATGAAATACATTTTATGTTCGATACGTATTTTAGAAAAGAAGGAAGACTAATTCTTGCACTTGGCAACAATATGCCTGCCGACCCCCCTATTGAAAGCATAAAAGCCCTTTTTGACGAAGCAGTAGAATATGGATTGAAACTTTGTAAAGAAAAATAACTATAAAATTTAGTATTAAGCTTTTCCCGTATAAATTGTCAATAAATCGTATTTTTTGTCATATACTTTCTTTTTTTTCACTGTTAGAATGTACTACACAAATGATTAAAGGAGAGCGCATTTTATGAAAAAAGTATTAGCAGTACTTATGTGTGTTTTATTGGCTTCTGCAATGGTATTTGCAGGTGGATCAAACGACGGTAAATCTTCAGATGGAAAAACCGTATTAAAAATTGGAGACAACTATCCGGACAGAAATAACGGAAGTGGTGCTGTTGTTGAAAAAATCAATGCAGAATTCCTTGCCATGCACCCAGATGTTGAAATTGTAACAGAAAGCTACCAAGATCAACCTTGGCAAGAAAAAGTAAAAATTTATGCTACAGCAAATCAATTACCAGACATCTTAAAATACTGGTCATTCCCAGGAATGATGTTGCCTCTTATCGATGCAGGACTTGTAGAACCTCTCGATATTAATAGCTATAAATCATATAATTTTATGGCAGGTTCATTAGAAAGCAACGTATTTAATGATGAATTTTATGGTATTCCAGTTTCTGCAGACATGTGGGTAATTTTTATCAACAAAGCACTTTTTGAAGAAGCCGGTGTTCCAATTCCTACAAGTTGGGAAGACATTGTAGCATCTGTTCCTGCTTTTGAAGCAATTGGTGTAACACCTGTTGCAACAAACGGAAAAGAAGGATGGCCTCTTTGTGAACTTTATGATAACATTGCACAAAGAATTAACGGAGACTTTACACGTGTTGATTCAGCACTTAACAGAAAAGCAAAATACACAGATGATGACTTTGTAGAAGCAGCAGCATATATTCAAGATTTAATTGAAGCCGGTGTGTTTAATTCTAACCTTACAACATCAGACTATGGTGATGCAAGAAACATGTTTGGACAAGAAAGAGCAGCTATGTACATGATGGGATCATGGGAAATGGGTCTTGCAAACGACATGAACTTCTCAGAAGAATTTAGAGCAAATCTTGATGTAATTCCTTTCCCTGTTATTGAAGGTGGAAAAGGAAAAGCAACAGATACCCTCGCTTGGTTTGGTGGAAACTACTTCATCAGTTCAACTTCAAAAAACAAAGACCTTGCAAAAGAATACTTAGAATTCTTTGCTGAAAGACTTGGTGACTACACTTGGGAAATGCAAGCTGCATTCCCTGCACAAGCTGTAGAACCACTAGCAGAAGACACTTTAGTTGCAAAAGAATTATTAGAAATTGCTGCTAACACTACTTCTTCAAGTGGAACTCCTGGTCTTGACAGATCTGATAATATCTTCAAAGAAGATCACCAAGACTTGATTCGTCAGCTTGCTGCACTAATTATTACACCTGAACAATTCACAGAAGCACTTGATGCATCAGCAGAAAGAGCTTTTAACGAACAATAATAATACAATTGTTTAGCATAAAATGCTCTCGCATCTGCGAGGGCATTTTTTTCAAACCTTACCTTTGGAGGATGTATGGTTTCATCACCTTTTAAGAACAATAAAGTTGTTTTTATGCTTGTGTTTCCAGGCCTTTTTATTATGCTTTTTTCTATTGCTATCCCTTTAGTAATAAGCGTCTTTTTAAGCTTTTTTAAATGGTCTGGCTTTGGATCCTTAAAATTTACAGGAGTCGAAAATTACATACGGCTCCTTACTACCGATACTGTATTTTGGAAATCACTACTAAATGTATTACTATTGATTTTAGTAACAATCTTTTTTCAAAATGTATTAGCCTTTTTTTTGGCATCTAGTCTTACAAAATTACAAGAAAGATATTCTCGTTTATTACGAACAATATATTTTATACCGGCAACATTAAGCTTAGTTGTTGTAACAAAACTATGGTCTAGTATGTTTCACCCCGATTTTGGAGTTATTAACAAATTATTTCAAGCAATTGGCTTTGAAAACTTCAATATAGCATGGCTTGCAGATCAAAGAACGGCGTTATGGTCCGTTATTTGGATAATGATATGGCAAGGTTTTGGTTGGGCTCTCCTCTTTTTCTACGGGGGATTAGTTACTGTTCCAAAAGAGCTTGAAGAAGCAGCAATTGTAGACGGAGCAAATAAATGGCAAGTATACAAAAATGTTATACTCCCTTATATGGCACCCGTTATGCAATCAATTATTATAATTGACGTTATTTCATCATTAAAACAAATGGAAATTATTTATTTGTCTACAGAGGGGGGACCAGGAAACATTACACAATTCCTAGCATTATACCTTTACCAACGGGCATTTAAATACTCTGAATATGGCTATGGAAATGCAATTTCGGTTGTGTTTGTTATTGTTGCCATTGTATTTACTGTTCTTATTCAAAAAATGTTCAAAAAAGCAGTGGAGGAAGTGTAGCATGAAAAATAATAACGAAACAGCACTTGTTCAAAAAAAAGTTGCAAGCCTAACAAAAGCTATAGTTTTAACTTTAATTGCTTTAGCACAAATTTTCCCCTTAATTTGGCTTTTTTCATATTCAATAAATAAGACAGGTGACCTTTTTGGTCCTGAATTATTAAACTTTCCTGCAGAACCTGTATGGGAAAACTACGCAAAGGCATTTATTGATGGACGTATTCCCCAATATGCTCTAAATACATTAAAAATTGTAATACCATCGGTAACTCTTAGTACGCTTTTCGCATTTTGTATAGCGTATGCTTGTAGCAGAATGGAATGGAAACTTAGAAAAGCAATTTGGTTTATAGTAATTATTGGAATGACAATTCCAATTCACACAACACTACTACCAAACTTTATTTGGTATAAAAATTTTGGACTTATTGATACACACTTAGGGCTAACTATTTCCTACATAGCTTTTAGTATTTCATTCAACTCAATCGTGTTTTCAGGACTTTTAGCAGGAATTCCAAAGTCCATGGAAGAATCAGCATTTATTGACGGAGCGAGTTATTTTTATATCTTGCCCAAAATTATTGCCCCTATGGCAACTGCAGGATTTGCAACTGTTGGTGTTCAAACATTCTTAAACCACTGGAATGAGTTTCTTATGGCAAACACCTACCTTTCAAGTGAAATAAAAAGAACTCTACCGTTTTCAATTATTCGCTTTCAAGGCCAATACTCTGCAGACTACGCAGTGCAATTTGCCTGTATGATGTTAGTGGCATTACCACCACTTATTTTATATTTTGCATTTAACAAATGGATTTTAGCAGGTGTTACAGCCGGCGCCGTAAAAGGTTAAAAAAAAAGGAGAAAAAACATGTACGAAGAATTTTTAAAATTCCCAAAAGATTTTGCATGGGGTGTTGCAACAGCCTCTTATCAAATAGAAGGAGCCCATGATGCCGATGGCAAAGGCAAAAGCATTTGGGACACTTTTTCACACCGCTCAGAATTAATTGCAGATGGAAAAAACGGCGATGTGACCTGCGACCATTACAACCGCTATAAAGATGATGTAGACTTAATGAATCACCTCAATTATAGAAACTATAGATTGTCTTTATCTTGGTCTAGAATTTTAACCGATGGAACAAAAGGTAGTTTTAACCAAAAAGGGCTCGACTTTTACGATAGATTAATCGATTATTTGCTCGAAAAAAATATTACCCCATATGTAACACTTTTTCACTGGGATTTACCACAAGCATTACAAGATAAAGGCGGCGGATTTGCAAACAGAGAAACAGCCGACCATTTTGTTGACTATGCAGATATTGCAACAAAAGCATTGGGTGACAGAGTTAAAAACTGGATGACCTTTAATGAACCATGGGTATACTCATATTGCGGTCACTTATTTGGCTGCCACGCGCCTGGAGAAAAAGATCTTAAAACAACGTTAGCTGTTGCCCACAATATAATGCTTGCACATGGAAAGTCTATTCCAACCATTAGAGCAAATGTAAAAGACTCAAATGTTGGTATTGTAAACAACTTTGCGTACTGTGAAAGTGTTAGCCAAAAACAAGAAGACATTGATGCTGCACGCAGATGGGATTTAGCTTTTAACAAATGGTTTATAGAGCCATTATACAAAGGTGCATACCCTCAAGAAATGGTTGATTGGTACGGTAAACTCATGCCGGAAATTGGAGCAGATGACTTCAAACACATGCAAGCAAAATGCGACTTTATGGGATTGAACTACTACACTCGACGCTTAGTAGAATTTGACCCAACAAATGATCACATAAAAGCAAAACAAGTGTACCGTCCATGTATTGCAAGAGCTGAGTTTGAAGAGTTTGAAAACAACCCTGAAGCCTTGTACCGCGTGTTAACATGGCTTAGAACAGAATACCCAAAAGTACCAATTATTATTAGCGAAAACGGAACAGTTATTAAAAATGATGTTATAGAAAATGACGGTTGTGTACATGACAAAGTTCGAGTAGAATATCTTCGTCGCCACTTTGCCGCTACATGGCAAGCAATTCAAGAAGGTGCCGATATTCGAGGTTATTTGGTATGGTCATTCCTCGATAACTATGAATGGGGATTTGGCTTTTCAAAACGCTTTGGACTTGTGTACACAGACTATGAAAATAACCTTAGAAGAATTGTAAAAGATTCTGGTCATTTTTTATCTGAAGTTGCTACCAAAAACGGCTTTATGATTGATTAAAAGTAAAAAAAGGGAATAGTATGATTAAAAATCCAATTTTACCGGGATTTAATCCCGA
>CAYJJW010000008.1:0-23633 GCA_964370555.1 uncultured Treponemataceae bacterium
TGATTCACAAGACAACTATAGCGCATACTATAGCAAAAACAAATCAAGGTAAAACAAAAGAGAGTCGTATTTGGGATTATGATGATAATTACAATAAAGCTATTATTCAAAAAACCTCAATAACTAATAAAATGAAAAATGCTTTGCAAAAAAAGGAATTCGTTCCCTATTTTCAAGCAAAATTTAGTTTACCTGATGAAAAAATGATAGGTGCAGAAGCATTAGTACGTTGGATAGAAGAAGATGGAACCATTACCCAGCCGGGGAAATTTATACCTATCTTTGAGAACAATGGCTTTATAGAAGAACTTGATATGTATGTATTAGCAACTACATGTCAAGCAATAAAGCAATGGCTAGAAAATGGCTTACAATGCGTACCTATATCAGTAAATTTTTCTCGCCTCCACTTAAAAAATACTAAATTTGTAGACACTATAACAAAAATTGTAGATTCATATGGAGTCCCGCATAACTTAATTGAAATAGAGCTAACTGAAAGTACTGTATTAGACAATGAAACTGTATTAAAAAAACTCCTTGATGATTTATATAATGAAAACTTTTTAGTTTCTATAGATGATTTTGGTGCCGGATACTCATCTTTAGGTCTATTAAAAAACTTTAAAATACATACCATTAAACTTGACAGAAGCTTCTTTTTAGATGATACAATAAATGAGCGAGGTGAGCTTGTAGTAGAAGGAATTATAAAGCTTGCACATACCTTAAATATTAAAGTTGTTGCAGAAGGCATTGAAGAGCAAAAGCAAGTTGACTTTCTTACAAAAGTAAAGTGCGAAACTGTTCAAGGATTTCACTATGCAAAACCCTTACCAATTGAAGACTTTACAATAAAATATATTAGCATGTAACTCATAAGAGTTACACACCGTATAGGTTTAAGTTAAGAATTAAGTATTTTGTCTAAATCTTTTTTACCTTTTTCTAAACCTGTCCACAAACATGCCCTAATACCTAGATTTGAAGCTGCATCAATATTTTCTTGAATGTCATCAAAAAATACCGCTTCTTCTGCTTTTACGCCAAGACCATTAAGTGTATGCTCGTATATTTCTTTTTCTGGTTTAATTAACTTTACTCTACAAGAAAAACACGCAAAGTCTGCTTGCACAAATGGTGGTATTTCTTTTTCATAGAGATCTAAAAACTCATACGGCATATTTGAAAGTATTCCAATTTTATACCCTGACTTTTGTAATTCATCAATCCAATCGCATACATCCTGCCTAATTGGTCTCCATGATTCTAAATCGCATAATGCAATTTTTTCTAAAAGCTCAGAATTCTTTGCTTGCTCTGTATAACCATCTTCTTCCAAAAGCATTTTATACATTTCTGCGCCACTAATTGTGCCCCTATCAAACTCAAATCTAAAGCGACTGTATACAGAACTAAATACGTCTTCAGGTATCCCTGAAAGTTTTTTCATTTCTGCACTTGCGTCTCCTGTTGCAGCCTGAGAAATAACATTACCATAATCAAAAATTATTGCTTTTATCATGAAATTAATACCTCCAATTTTTCTCTAATAAAATCACTTTTATGCTCTAAATCTATTTTACCTGTTTCCAATACTAACACATTTGGGCTAGTTGGGTCTAGCTTTACTTTTCCTTCACTCATTTTTATAAGATGCAAGATTTTTTCAATTGAAATATTTGAAACATGCGAAAACTCTACCCTCACCTTTCCCATTCTCTCTTTTAACGTTGCAATAAAGAGCTTTTTACAAATAATTCGAATTTGTGCCAAAGCTAAAAGACTTTGTACTTCTTTTGGAATTGGCCCAAAACGATCTTCAAGTTCTGCTAACACAGAGATAAGCTCTTCATTATCACTCACAGAAGCAATTTTTTTGTAAATTTCCATCTTTGTTTGCGGATTTGAAACGTAGGTTTCAGGAATAAAGCCTGAATATTCAAGCTCCATAAGAACTTCGTATTGTTCTACATAGGTTTCATCACTTAAACGCTCAACGGCTTCTTCAAGTAAACGCAAATATAAATCAAATCCAACAGAATAAATATCGCCCGATTGATCTTTTCCTAAGAGGTTTCCAGCTCCTCTAATTTCCATGTCTTTCATGGCAATTTTAAAACCACTTCCAAGTTCTGTAAAGTCGCTTATTACTTGAAGACGCTTCATGGCAACTTCACTTAAAGCCCTATTTTCAGGATACAAAAGATATGCATAGGCCTTTCTGTCACTTCTACCTACTCTTCCACGAAGTTGGTAAAGCTGAGAAACACCGTACATATCTGCCCTATCAATTATTATGGTGTTAACATTTGGAATATCAATACCATTTTCTATTATGGTTGTAGCAATTAAAACATGAAATCCGCCCGACTTAAATCTCCTAAAAATATCATCAAGTTCATGTGGCCCCATTTGCCCGTGTGCAATATCAATACTCATTTCAGGTAAAAGATTTTGAAGTTTGGACTGAATATCATAAAGGCTTTCTACCCTGTTGTGTAGGTAGAATACTTGCCCTCCTCTTTCAGCTTCTCGTCTTATTGCCGCAGCGACCCTATCGTCATTATAGGCATCAATTACCGTTTCAATTTCTTGCCTATTTTGAGGCGGTGTAGTTAAAAGACTCATGTCCCGAATTTTTAATAAACTCATATGTAAGGTTCTTGGAATAGGTGTTGCACTCATTGCCAAAGAGTCTATATTTGTACGTAAGCTTTTTAAGCGCTCTTTATCCTTTACCCCGAATCGTTGTTCTTCATCAATAATCATTAAGCCAAGATCTTTAAAGGCTACATCTTTTTGAATAATACGATGTGTTCCTATAAGTATATCAACGCTTCCTTGTGATACCTTTTCAAGAATCTTTTTTTGCTCCGCCTTACCTACAAAACGAGACATATGTGCGATTGACACAGGAAAATCTTGAAAACGCTCTAAGCAGGATTCATAATGTTGTTCAGCTAAAATTGTTGTTGGAGCTAAAAAGGCAACTTGTTTTCCACCCATAACCGCTTTAAAAGCTGCCCTCATTGCCATTTCTGTTTTTCCGTATCCAACGTCTCCACATACAAGTCTATCCATTGGAAGAGGTTTTTCCATATCACGTTTAATATCTTCTGAAACCGTAATCTGGTCTTCTGTTTCTGTATAGGGAAAATTTGCTTCAAAGGCTGTCATAAACTCGCCATCGCTTGGAAAAGAAAAACCTACTGCTGCCTTTCGCTTTGCGTACAATTCTATAAGTTTTTCTGCAATATCTTCTACAGATTTTTTAACCTTGTTTTTTCGGTTTTCCCAGCTTTTTGAACCGAGTCTGTCAAGCTTAGGAGCTTCCCCTTCGTTACCTATGTAGCGCTGCACAAGGTTAACTTGCTCTATTGGAATAAATACTGTTTCATTATCATAGTATTCTAACTTTATGTAGTCTCGCTCATTTCCTGAAACTTTTACCCGTTCTATTCCTTTAAAAAGTCCAATACCATAATTTACGTGTACCACATAATCACCGGGGTTTAACTCTACAAAGGTATCAATTACGGCGCTTTTTACCGTTTTAACTGACTTTGGTGTATGTTTACGTCTTCCAAATATTTCATTTTCTTGAATAACAAGTACTTTAAGTTCAGGAATTCCAAAACCTTCTGAAATACTTTCCGGCACCACGGTAACAGGAATAGCATTATTTTCGGGATTTACATAGTCTTTTAAAAGCTCATTAATACGCATTGCTTGGTTAGTGCTATCAGCGTAAATAAACACATTCCAGCCATCTTTTTGTAATTCGCTTAAATTTTCTTTTAAATATTGTATATTTCCAAAAAAGCTCTTTGGAGGATCGGTATCAATTAGTATGCGTTCAACATCGGTTACATTATGTGCTTTTATTGTTCTAAATAAAAGTTGTTTGGCATGTTGATTTGAAATAGTTTTAAAATCGAAAATTTGTGTTTCACTTGGAGGCACAAAGGTTTCATCCATTGCCCGTTTACATAAAGCAGAATATTCGCGCTCAAAGTTTTCTTGCATATTTGATTGTCTGTCATAATCAAAAAACATAACCGTAGTATCGCTAGAAAGATAATCAAAAATACTAGAGCTAGTGAGCAAGGGATAAAAAAGTTCTTCTCCTTCTGCTTCTCGATGAATGTATAATTCTGTTAAAAAATTTTCAAGTTTTTTTTCATAAAAATCCCTTTTAATTTCAGGAATTGCATAAATATGTTCTTTTGCGCTACGTTCTACTTCTTGTACTAATTCATCTGTCCATACTACTTCTTTCATAGGATAAATGAGTAAGCTATTCATTTTATCAACAGAAGCTTGATTTTCTGTATCAAAGGATTTTATACTTTCAATTTCATCAAAATCAAAAACAATACGATGCGCATATTGTTCTCCCGGCATAAAAATATCGAGCACTTCTCCCCTAACCGTAAATTCACCCCGAACTGTTACACGAGGTACGCGAACGTAACCTTGTTTTGCCAAGTGGTCTGCCAAATTAGAAGGATTAAAACTATCACCTACCGTAACGTTAAATAAAAGTGAGTTAATATACTCTGATGCAGGGACTGGGGTTAACGCAGCTCGTTGAGTAAAAATAAAAATAGAGGGTTTTTCTAAAGAACTTGCATTGTTACAGGCATGAGAAAGTTTTGCTAGTACACCTGAGCGCTCCCCAAAGACTCGAGCGCCTTTTGCACAAGCTCTGTAAGGAACTATTCCCCACCACGGCAATTGATACACATTTACACGTTGTCCACCGTTTCCATCATCAAAAATACTTTGTAAATCTATTAAAAGATTTTTAGCATCCTTTTCATCTGGTACAACAATCACAACGGTATTACTATTGCTACTAATATATTCATTAATAAAAAACGAGTGCATTCCGCCCTGTATACCCTCAATTTCTCTTGGGAAAATGGCATTAACATCTGTTAGCTCATGTATTGCATCCGCTATCTTTTTCCACGAATGTATGATATAATCTAAGGAATTCATATAAATTGTCCGATAATGAAATAATGGAGAACCGATTTTGAAACGTATTCTTATAATAATTATATCATTTTTTATGTTTTTTGCACAGACCCTTTTTGCTCAATCTTCTGAGAATGTAATTATGGGAACTTCAACTACAAATATTGATGGCTTAGAAATATCTATTTCTTTTTATAATAAAACACTATACTTTCCCTCTGAAACTCCTAATAATCCAATATTAGTAAATGTACGCATAGAAAACAAGGGATCTCAAACTATCCGCTATAAAATAGCAGATGATAAAGCATTTAGCATAGATATTGATGCATTTACCATACGAAATGAAAAACTTGACTTTACTGATACATTAATAAGAAAGAGAACTTCTAGTTCTACTGTATATTTTAGAGAAATTACTCTTGAACCCGGTGAAACATACGGTTTTACCATTGATTTAAAAGATTATATTTCTATACAAACACCATCAATTTACTACGTAGAACTACAGCTTTATCCAGAACTTTACAAATCAAAAATGAATCTAGTAACATCAAACAGACTTGCATTAGAAATAAATCCTGATCCAATAATTGGAGCAAGTACATTAGTGCCGGTAGATTTTGACACACAAGTTATACTCCAACCTGAATTTTTGCCTCCTGACCAAGTTGTTGAACACACAATAATTGCACGACAAAGAAGCTTATGGGATCAATTCTTTTTATACATGGATATTGAATCAATCTATTTTAAGAACCCTCAAAATAAAATTAGGTATAATAACTCATCTGAAAATGAACGACAAAATATAATACAAAATTATAAACTTTCAATGATGAATGAAAGAATTGATAATGAAATTGCTGCTATACCTGAGCAATTTGAAATTGAAAAAACTTCTTATACACAAACAGAAGGAACAGTAAGTGTAATAGAGTGGTTTAAATACCCTAATTATAGAGAAAAAAAGCGCTATACATATTACTTACGTTTACGTAATAATATTTGGCAAATATACGACTACACGGTAGACAATATCGGGACTGAAGAATGAAAGTACTAATTATTACAGAATCAAGCGAAAAGCAAGCAGAATACAGCGATTTTTTTAACAAAAATGGTTTTGATACTATAAACTATACATGGTTATTAAAAGCGCTCGATAACGTAATTGAAATAAAGCCTGATTCTGTTATTGTAAATGCAATTGACTACCCAAGACACTGGAAAACACTTGTACAATACATTCAACTTGTGCATGATGGTATAAAATCAATTATCCTCATTGTACCAGAAACAATTGAAGCAGAAGAACAGAAAAAAATTGATGCGCTTGGTGTTTTTTGTGTAACTGAAGATTTTGTTACATCAGAAGGTGGCTCTCAAATACTTGCAATACTTGATGCAGGTGTACCGCAAAGTGATACTGACTTTGAAGTATTGGACCTTATTGAAGATGTTGACAGGCAAAAGCACGTATTCTTAGATATAAGCATAGAAGACTATGTAAATGAGTTTAACAAAAAAATAGCAGAAGATGCAGAAAATAGTACATCAGAAGCAAGTGAACAAGAAGAACCAAGCGAATCTGACACCTTTGATGAAATACCAGTTAATACTGTAGAAGAAGCACACGATATTTCTGATAATACATCTGAAGAGATTAACGATACTGACATATTAATTGAAACATCTATTAATACTGAACAAGAAGAAACACCGATTAATACGACTGAAGAGGTTAATGAACCTATAACCTTTGTTGATATACCCATTAATTCTGAACAAGAAGAGTATTTTGAAGATACAGACAGTACTGAAGTTGATGTAATTTTTGACGATGAGCCAATTGAAGAAATAAAACAAGAAAACTTATATATTCCAAATGAACCTATAATAAGTACAAGTCAAGAGGAAAGCATCTATTCTACCGATGATGATAGCATATACTTTGAAGAAACAGCAGACAATGAGAACATTTTTGTTGAAGATAACGAAATTGAAGATACAAATACGGTAAGTGACATATGGCTTTCTTGTCCAATGCCAGAAACAGGTGAAATTATAAATGGAGAAGTTCGAAGTTATGAACATCCAATACTATTTTTTGTACCTACCGATACTTCAAAAATTTCATTATTTTCTTTTGGCAAAAAAATTGAATCATGCACTCTTTCTGATGATGGCTACCCTTCAGTAATTACGGTACAAGTTCAAGGCTTTGAAGGAAATACAATCGAACTTTGTGTTGTAAAATAAGCACAATTTTAGTTGATTTAACAGATAATCTTAAGTATACTATAAGTATGGGAAATATTTCAGATTATATTGCGTGGCGCGGTGACATTACATTCAAACAAAGCCCCTTTAATCATGTAGACAGCCTTATATTATGTCAATTACTGTATGCAAGGCTAGATACAATAGTTTCTGATTCCGTGCATAATTTTATTACATTAGCTGCAGTATCTAAAATATATAGTGATACTAAAATGTACAAGGAAAATTTAGGTGCGCTAATAAATGACGATACAGGAAATTTTTTAGTACAAGTAGGAAAATCTGAACGATTTTCCGAAGTAAAGCTTTTTGCCTTTGAAAATAGTATTTCAAAAGAAGCACAACTTCAATTTGCTGCTATGAGTGCCCTTCTCCCCACAGGAGAATTATGTATTATTTTTAGAGGCACTGATGACACAATAGTTGGCTGGAAAGAAGATTTTAATATGTCTTTTATATCACCTATACCATCTCAAGTTCATGCTGTACAGTACGTACATAAAATTTGTGCCCATCATAATAAAAAAACATTTCTTATGGGGCACTCTAAGGGTGGAAACTTGGCAGTGTATGCATCAAGCTTTTGTGATAAGAAAATTTCAAAAAGAATTACTACTATATATGATAATGATGGCCCAGGATTTTTACCTGAAGTTTGCGAAAAGAAATGCTTTATAGAAAATTCTAAACGTGTTCATTCTGTTATACCTGAAGCTTCAATTGTTGGAATATTACTTACTAAAAAAAATAATCCACGTTATATAAAAAGTTCTGAAAAATCAGGTATACTACAACATGATATATTTTCTTGGCAAATTGTTGGAACTGAACTTATACAAGCCGATAAACAAGACATAACAGGTGTAGTAGCAGAGAGTACTGTAGCAACTTGGTTAACAGAAGTAAGTATAGAAAACAGAAAAAAATTTATAGATCAACTATACGATGTTTTATGTTCAACCGGTGCAAACACTTTATTAGAACTTACTGATGATTGGGTTAAAAGTTCTGTTGTAATAATTAAGACAATGAATAACTTAGACAAAAAAACAAAAGACGGTATATATGCAATTATTAAAATTTTATTACATGCTGTCCAAATTAATCTACCACCATTAAAGGATTTTTTTATAAATGGCCAACAAAAAATCAACTCGAAATAAAACAATAGACTTTAACATAGAAGATGGAAAAAAGTTTTTCTCTAAATGCATACGCTTTACTGAAAGTAAAGCTTTACTGGAAAAAGACATCACTAATAAAACAATTCATGGCGATACATTTGAAGTACTAAAAACCCTACCTAAAAACTTTGTAGACTTAGCAATTATTGATCCACCGTACAACCTAGCAAAGAATTATCATGGAAATACTTTTAAAAGTAGTGATGATGCTGCATATGCCGATTATACACTCTCTTGGATTGATGCATTGTTACCTACACTAAAGCAGAATGCAAGTATATATGTTTGTTGCGATTGGAAAAGCAGTCTTGTAATAGGGCCGGTTTTAAGTGAAAAGTTTTTACTAAAAAACAGGATTACGTGGCAAAGAGAAAAAGGTCGAGGCGCTTCAAAAAACTGGAAAAATGGCATGGAAGATATTTGGTTTGCCACGGTAAGCGATGATTATAATTTTAATGTCGATGCTGTAAAGGTAAGAAAAAAAGTTATTGCACCTTACAAACAAGATGGAATCCCAAAAGACTGGGAAGAAACGCATGAAGGAAACTACCGCAACACCTACCCTTCAAATTTTTGGTCAGATATTACTATTCCCTATTGGTCAATGGCTGAAAACACCGCTCACCCAACTCAAAAAAGCGAAAAACTTCTTGCTAAGTTAATTTTAGCAAGCTCAAATAATGGTGATATTATTTTAGACCCATTTTCAGGATCAGGGAGCACACTGGTAACAGCAAAAAAACTCAATAGAAATTATGTAGGCATTGAACAAAATGAACTGTACTGTTCTTGGGGGGAGTACCGCCTTGAAAAAGCTGAAAACGACAAGAGAATTCAGGGTTTTGATGACGGAATATTTTATGAAAGGAATTCCGGTGTATAGAAAATACCGATACACCGGTAGCCATACTAGCCCTTTACTGCACCAGCAACAAGTCCTTTAACCATATATTTTTGGAAAAAGAAAAATACTAATACCATCGGTAAGGCCCCTACAACAGATATTGCATTGATAAGAGACCAGTCGTAAGAAAGTTCACCTAAGTACCTAAGAGCAATACCTACAGACAAGGTGCGCAAATCATCATTTTGAATTAACGTTGCAGCATGTAAGTAGTCATCCCACGTTTGTAAAAATGAATATATACCTACAGCTAAAATACCGGGTGTTACAAGTGGTGTTACAATTTTAACTAATATACTTGTTCTACCTGCCCCATCTACATATGCTGCCTCTTCAATTTCCCTTGGTATATTTGCAAAAAAGCTCGACATCAATATACTACAAAATGGAATTTGAGCTGCAACTATTGCTAAAATCAACCCAAAGTGTGTATTAATAATACCTAAATCACCCATTATTGAATACAGTGAAATCATTCTACTAATAATTGGAAACATTTGTGAAGCTAACAATAAAGCAACAAATATTTTTGTCCAGCGAGTTTTGAATCGTGCAATTGCATACCCAGAAAAAATTGCAACAGAACACGTAAAAAAGGCAGAAATAAAGGAAACAATAAAGTTGTTTGAATAATACACAAAAAACTGATTATTTACCGTAAATAAGTCTACAAATGCACTAGCAACAGCGTTAACAGGAAAAAATGTTGGTGGATACTGATATGCTTCCATATTTGTTTTAAAAGCAGTTACAAGCATCCAATATATAGGGAATAACAAAAAGAGTAGAATTAATCCCAATAGTACATATTTTGTAACATTAAATATTTTATTTTTCATAATTATATTCCTATGTCATATCGCTTGTTTTAAATAAATAGTTGTAAATACCTACAACTATAACCATAAGTAACATCCACACTGTTGTTACTGCAGCACCTGACCCTAAATCCATACTTACAAAAGCTTCTCTATAACTAAGTATTGCTAAGTTAGTTGTTGAACCATTTGGCCCACCACCGGTCATAGTCCAGAACAATGGAAATTGTTTAAAGTTTTCAATAATTGCCATTGAAACAGCAACCTTAATAACAGGACTTAAATATGGTACTACAATATGTGTAAACTGACGCACCTTACCAGCTCCGTCAATTCTAGCAGCTTCAAGAACGTCTGTAGGCACATTTTGTAAACCTGCAAGTAAAAGCAGTGTCATGAGTGGTATTTGTTTCCAAAGCGCTGCAATACTAACACCAAAAAGAGCTGTATCAGGATTATTTAACATTGCAAAGTCTGTTATAGTTCCACCTGAAAAGAGTGATACTAAATATTTTACCAACCCATATTGTGGTTGAAAGAGCCACATCCAAATAAGTGCAGATATAACTGTCGGAACAACCCATGGCGTCATCATAATACTTCTAAAAAAACGTGCGCCTTTAATATTTGAATTGATTATTAATGCTAAAATCATTCCAAGTGTAAGTTGAAATATTATTACAAATATAACAAAGGTAAAAGTATTTATTGAAGCTGAGGGTAAAGAATTAGCTTCAATGAGTCGTAAATAGTTTTCGAGTCCAACCCATTCACCAGGTTTCCCGCTAATAATGTTTTTAACACCATATTCCATAAAACTCTTTATTATAGAGTCAATTATTGGAATTAAAATAAATAATAAGACAAAGAATAATGCGGGCACAGTGAGAGTTGCTGCATAGAGATTGTCTACTTTTTCGCGTGTAAGCTTCTTCATGTAAATCTCCAAAGATAAACAAGATAAGGCAAGTTTCTTAGTTTTCTTGCCTTATCTTGTAACATTCTACAAATTAATCAGCTAATTTTGCTTCCATTGTTTGTTCGAATTTTGCAATTGCACTGTCAACATCTTCATCACCAACAGTTACCGCTTGAGCTAAAGTACAAAGCTCTAAGTTAAGATCACTTAATTGAGGAATAAATGTTTGTTTCTTTACATTACTTGCAGCTAAAGCAGCTCCTTTAAGTACATTATTATTAAGTATACCTTCCATATTAGACATTGATTCTTTTGAAGGATATGCAGGTGTTATATTTGTCATAAAATCACCGAGTACTTCTTCTGTAATCAAGTATTCAATAAAACGAGCAGTTGCCTTACTTCTTGCTTCACCATTATCAACTAAAATCATGCTGTGTGATTGCAAAATGCTTTGTCCATCTCCGTTTCCACCTTTAAGTGGAGCAGCAGAAGCAGTAAAGTTTTTTGCATCAGGATTTATTGCTTGAACACCATTAAATCCCCAAGATTGATCATAGTACATTGCAAGTTGACCAAGTGCAAATAAGTTTCGTAAGTCTTTTAGTTTTGCATTTTGTGGGTTATAGCCTTTATCATCTAAAAGCTTTACCATTTCAAATGCTTGTTTAAAACCTTCATTATCAATTGACAGATTTCCTTCATCATCAAGCACTGTTCCATCAAAATTGAAAATCATACCAACCAAAGAAGAACCTGATACAGGTACCGATGCTGTTGTTTGTCCAAATGCATATACTTTATTACCATTTGCATCGGTTAACTTAGAAAGTGCTTCAGCTGCTACAAGCATTTCATCATATGTTGTAGGGGGATTTTCAGGGTCTAACCCTGCTTGAATAAATAAATCTTTGTTATAATATAATACATAAGGAGAAATATATAATGGAATTCCGTATGCTTTACCATCAATGCTATGAGCATTTAATACATCAGGATAATAATCATCTAAGTATTCAGCATCTAAAATATCTTCAATAGGCGCTGCTAATCCTGAATCTGCTAAACCTGGCACCCAGTCAACTTCACCATAAATTACATCAACTTTATCTCCACCACCGGCCATGTTAATCACTTGATTTACAATTTCTCCATAAGGAGCAGTTATCCACTCAATAGTTACATCAGGATTTTCTGCTTCAAAACCTTCTTTTACACCATTCCAAAATGGCTCATACCCTGATTCTAATAATGCATAATTTGCTACCTTAATTGTAACAGGTCCTTCTTGCTCTTCTGCTTTTTGACATCCAAAAGCCAGAACCAAAGTTGCTAATGCAACTACCAATAAAAAAACTCTTTGTTTTTTCATGATTTCCTCCATTTAGTCTATGTATATTTAACCAACCATTTGGTAAAATATCATAATTTTTTCTTTTACGCACTGTCTCTCATAATTAATGTAGTATTTAAAACAGATTCAAGTACTGCATCATGTTCATCATGTAAAAGTTTTTCTAAAAAATCTAATACTGTTTCTCCTGCAAGTTTTCTATCAATTTTAACACTACTTAAGCTTGGATAAGAGAGACTACATAAGGCAGAGTTGTTAAAACCAATAACAGATATATCTTTAGGAACCTCTAATCCTACCTCTTTTATTACATCCATTACATAATAAGCAATATAATCTGTTCTACACATAAAAGCATCCGGTTTGTTTGTACTTTTTAAGATAGCTGCTATGCGCTCTCTGAGAGATTCTTCATTTTTATATCCAAAAATTACATGCTCTTGTATAAAATCTAAGTTTAATTCTTGCATTTGCTTAACATAGCCCTTATAGCGTAGATCTAAAAAATCGACCTCAGTACTAATATTTTCGTCCCAGCTACCACCAACAAATGCTATATTTTTTCTGCCTTTATCATATAGGGCAGAAACACACTGGCGCGCACCTTCAAATAAACCGGTATTAACTTTTGCATAAAGTCCGTCAAAGGTTCCAAAATCACAAATTTCAAACAGCACAACAGGAATCTTTTTATTTATTAGCGCTTGTATTTTATTCGGTGAAAATTTTGCAGATCCAATTACAAGTGCATCAAAATAACCATCAGAAATACGCCTAAAAAAATCATCATCTCCCCTATCATAGCATAAGGTAAAAAAATATCCTTTATCTGTTGCCCTTTTATCAATTTCACTGATAATACTTCCAAAATGCTCACTTTGCATGTCATCTACAATAAATAAAATGTGATTTGTTTTTTTTCCTTTTAATGCACGAGCCATAGTATTGGGTCTATATCCAAGTTTGTCTATAGCTTCTTGTACGCGAAGTTTTTTATGTTCGGCTACGTACCTATTGTTGTTAACGACATATGAGACAATTGTTTCTGTAACATTTGCAGCTTTTGCAACATCGGCGCGTGTTACGCGTACATTTGTTCTTGGCATTACACTTATACCTTTGCCTTCTTTTTATATCGATTGATTTCCGTAATTTCCTTTCCGGTGTCATAATCTAATTGAATAAGCTCACCTTTAGCACTTGGGCGCTGTCTTGTATAATAGTCTACCTCCCAATCAGCTTTCTCAGTATCTTTATTCCATGAACGAACCTTCCACTGATAGCCTCTGTATGGATCGCGTGTTTCATTCATAAAATCTATAATTCTTTTATGAAGTTCATCTCGAATTTTTTCTGATCCCTTATCAAGAATAAGATTATGCATTTCAGCCGTATCATGTACCGTATCATACATTTCATCAGTTTCATCCAAAAGATGCAAGGCAAGTTTATGGGTGTCTGTAATGGCTGCCCTCATAAATTGCAAGCCACCAAAACCATCATGATCAACTTCATATCTATGAAATTCAACAAAAACAGTATCTCTAAAACACTTGTTTCCAGATTTAAAATCACCAGGAGACTCTATAATCTCTCTCATTGACTTTCCCTGTAATACAGGTGGAGCTTCAATAGAAAAATAATCCAGTATAGTTGGTAATAAATCAATATGACTTGTTACTGATGAGTACACTTCCCCTTTAGGACTGCTACAAAAAGCTCCCCCCTTTATAATTAAGGGTATATGTGCAATTTCTTCGTATACAGAAGGACCTTTCAATGTTAGTGAATGTGCATATAAAGCCTCACCATGATCAGAAGTAAAAATTATCATAGCATCAGGTGCAAATTTTTTAGCAGCTTCAATTACCCTACCAATTTCATAATCAACGTATGAATTACAACCTAAATAAAGCTGCGGCGTAACGCATAAAGAATCTTTATCTTGGTGTAAATTTTCACCCGCCCATAATTTTTGTAGTAAAGGTTTTCCTTCAAGGGTATCATAAAGATTTTCACTTCGAGGCATTTCATACCCTTCGTACATAGATGCATATGGTTCAGGGCATAAAAATGGTTGATGAGGTTCATCATACGATACCGTTAAAAAGAAATCTTCATCTGAACATTTTTCTAAGAAGTTCATAGCACGATTACTGCAACGATGCGCAAAAGTAAAGTCCTCTGTTATCCCACCATTCTCCAATGATGTAGATTCTTTGCGTGAGATTTCCCTTTCTTCCGGGGTAAGCTCATCAAGATAGCAGCGCATATCATACCAATAATCTTTATCATATCCAACAGGACACTCTCCATTACCAAAGTAATCCCCGCCATCTAAATGCCACTTTCCAATGTATGCACAATGAATATCGTTAGGTTCTAAATATTCACCTACCGTTTTTATCCCCGACCAAAGAGGTACTGTATTGGTAAAACTTCCATTTGCGTGCGGAAACAGTCCAGTAAAGAGCGCTGAGCGTGCAGGACCACAGACAGGCTGACAGGTATATGCTTTGTCATAGCGCACTCCTTCATCTGCTAATGCATCTAAACAGGGTGTTTTCATGTCTTTATTGCCATAACACCCAAGCATATCAAAGCGAGTTGTATCAGTCATAATAAAAATAACTTGTTTTTTTGCTTGCATAACTAACCTACTAAAAAAAACTATGTACACACGTGTGTATCAATATACATACCAGTGTACATCCAAAAAATCCATCTGTCAAGTTAAGAATTTGTGAAAAATACAAAAAAAGACCATTTTTTATTAAAAAAATGGTCTTAGATACTAATAAATATTAAATATTGCGTATAAAGTCGTTATTTAGAAAAACTTACACAAAAGCGAGTTCCTTGCATCAAGGTACTTTCAAGATCTATTTTTCCGTTATGTAAGTTAACAGCGTGTTTTACAATAGATAATCCAAGTCCTGTTCCCTTAATACTGCTTGAATGGCTTTTATCAACACGATAAAATCGTTCAAAAACTCTATCAAGACTATCTTGAGGTATTCCAATACCCGTATCTTTTATGCAAACTTTAATGCCATCTGCACTTTGAGAAAGATTTACAAATACTTCTCCATTTTCAACATTATACTTAATTGCATTTTCAATAATGTTATAAAAAGTTTCATCAAGAATGCTAGGTATTCCCTTCATCGTTATTTCATCTAACTCTGTATGAATTTTTATATTCTTTTTATCTGCTATAATATCTAAACGTGAAATGATATTATTAATCAATTGCGTTAAATCTATATCTTCGCTTTCATACTCTTGAGTAGCTTCGTCTAAGCGTGAAATTTTAAGTATATCGTCTATTAGTTCAAGTAAGCTATTTGCTTCAGTATAGATTTTCTCTGAAAAACCTTGAATATCTTCAGGTTTTACCATACCCATTTTAATTAATTCAGCATAACCTAGTATTGAAGTTAAAGGTGTTTTAAGTTCGTGCGATACATTAGCAGAAAACTCTTTTCTCATTTTTTCAGCTTGCACTCTTTCTGTATTATCTATAATAATTATTACAGCACCCTTTACCTTTGTTATCCCATTTCTTTCTGTTTTTACTGGTGAAATATGTAATAAATAATCTTTATTATGAATGTTAAGCGTAATTTCACAATAATTACCAGCATATACGTTTTCAATTGCAGTAATAAATTCATTAGAATGATTTAATTCAAGTACGCTTTTTCTAATAAAGTCAGAATTTTTATTTCCAAAAATCAGTTTAGCTTTATTGTTTATTGCTAAAACTTCATTAGTCTTATTTAGAAGCACAAGTCCATCAGCAATATTATCAGTTAAAATACTAAGCTCTTCTGTCTTTTGACTTAATTTTAACTTTTGTTTTTCAATATAACGCTCTTGCCCCTTAATGCGTGAATAAAATTGATCAAGTTCATTATATACCGGCTCGTCAATATCATACAAAGGAGCAATTATTTTACCAGTTAAATAACTTGATATAAAGGCAGATAAGAGCACTACACACGCAGCTATCACAATTGCAAATGGTACAGATTGCATTATTATACTGTAAATACTATCAGTTGTTACAGAAAGTCGTAATACCGTAGAATCATTTAGCTTTTCTGCATAATAATAGGTTTGTAAACTTAGTGTATCTGATAAGCGTGTTGCCTCAGCAAATTTATTGTTTTCAAGGGCTAATACTTCAGGCCTATTAGCATGATTATCCATTGTTTTATGATCACGTCGAGTATCATATAAAACGGTACCATCAGAATCAATTACCGTAACTCGAGAGCCTGATAAAATGCTATTGTAGTTTATATTTTCTTGTTGACTAAGTATAGCATTTTTTACCTGTTGAAACTCAGATTTTATTCTTGACTTTTCATTTTCAAAGAGTCTATTATACATAATTGACGAAATAAAAAATGAAAACATACATAGTGCTACAAGTGTAACACCGGTTATACTATAAAATATTCTCTTTCTCAAATTAATCACCCATTTTATATCCGACATTTCTAACTGTTTGAATTAGAGTGCCATCATCACCTATTTTTTGTCTTAATGTTCTAATATGAACATCAACCGTCCTACTTTCTCCCGAATACTCATAACCCCAAACAGTCGTTAGTAAGTTATCGCGTGTAAATACTAATCCTTGATTTTGCATAAAATATTGCAAAAGCTCAAACTCTCTAAACGAAAGTGTAATATCATTATTTTGAACTGTTACCGTTCTACGCTTTTTATTAAGTTTAATAGAACCTATAGAAATTTCTTCTCCCTCAGTAGAAACGCTTCCCTCACTTCTACGAAGAACTGCTTTAATTCGAGAAATCATTTCCATAACAGGAATCGGTTTTGTTATATAGTCATCAGCGCCCAAATCCAAGCCCTTAATTTTATCAAACTCACTACTCTTTGCCGTAATCAGTATAACCGGTACTTTTTTCGTCTGTGTATTCTGACGAAGCTCTCTAAGAATAGTTAACCCATCTTTTTCAGGTAGCATTATATCGAGTAAAATTAGTTCAGGTATAGATTCATGAAGCTTTACTTCAAGCTCAGAAGCACTATAACAACCCACAGCATCATAACCCGCTGTTTTTAATGCATATATTATAAGCTCCTGAATGTTTGCTTCATCTTCAACACAGTAAATCATTAGTCTTCTCTTCTATGTCTTCCGGTAATTGAAAATTCAACCCACTCTGCAATGTTACAAGCGTGATCTCCAATCCGTTCAAAATACTTAGCAATCATGAGTAAGAAAATTGCATTTTCTGTTTCTTGATTATTGCTTTTAACTATTTCTATTATATCTTTTTTCATTGCATCAAAAAGGTCATCAATTATATTATCATACTTAATAACATTGTCACAAACTTCCATGTCATTTTTTACATATGCATCAATAATATCTTTAACCATTTTTGTTGTAGCAGTTGCAAGTGATTGTATATGAGAGCTATTTTTATAATTAGATAAATCATTGTTCAAAACAATTTCAGCTATATCTCTTGCTTGATCACCAATTCTCTCTAAATCGGTGAGCATTTTTAAAGTTGCTGATATTTTTCTAAGATCTTTTGCAACTGGATGCTGCTTTAATAAAAAGGTCATACAAATATCTTCAATTTCTCGATCTTTTACGTTAATTTTATCTTCTAACTGTATAGCTTCTTTAGCACTATTAGCATCATTTTCTAATAAGGCACGTGCAGCTTTTTCAATAGCACCTTCACAGAGATTTCCCATAAGAATAACTTCTTTGTGTAGCGCTCCGATTTCATTATCAATTTGATTTCTCATTATCCAAATCTCCCTGTAATATAATCTTCGGTTTCTTTTTGTTTTGGTAAAGAAAAAAGCTCTTTTGTTTCATTAAACTCAATAAGGTCACCCAATAAAAAGAACCCTGTTTTATCAGAAACACGTAAAGCTTGTTGCATATTATGAGTAACTATAACTATAGTATAACTCTCTTTTAAGGATAAGACAAGCTCTTCAATTTTTGATGTTGAAATTGGATCAAGAGCAGATGTAGGCTCGTCCATTAAAAGAACTTCTGGGTCTACCGCAAGAGCGCGAGCAATACAAATACGTTGTTGTTGTCCACCTGATAAACTTAGCGCCGACTTTTTTAATGTATCTTTTGTTTCTTTCCATATTGCTGCGTCTCGTAAACTTTTTTCAACAATGTCATCAAGCAAAGACTTTTTCTTAATTCCATGAGTTCTAGGACCATAGGCAATATTATCATATATACTCATAGGAAAAGGATTTGGTTTTTGAAATACCATCCCCACTCTCTTTCGAAGAGTATTTATATTAATATCTTTATACAAATTTTCACCGTCAAGTAAAAAATCACCGGTAACTTTACAGCCTGTAACAAGATCATTCATTCTATTTAGGCTTTTTAAAAGTGTTGATTTTCCGCAACCTGAAGGTCCAATAAATGCTGTTACTTCATTCTTTTGAATATCAAGATTGATATTTTTTAGCGCATGTGCTTCACCATAATGGACATTCGCATCTTTTATTGATATTTTCATTTTATTCCTTTCCTTTAGTGAGTTTTAATCATTCTTTTCGCAATAAATGCAGAAAACATATTCATTCCAACTACAATAATTAGAAGAATTGCAGACGTTGCATATGCTTGTCTTATAAATAATCCTTCTGATGTTAGCATATACATATGTACCGATAGGGTTCTACCTGTTGTAAGTAAATTACCAACGTTAGGTGATGTTCCCGCTGTATATAATAAACAGGCAGTTTCACCCACAACACGTCCTATTGCCAAAATAATTCCTGCTAATATTCCATTAACTGCTGAAGGTAGAACAATAACAAATATTGTTCTAAGTTTTCCAGCACCTAGACCAAAACTTGCTTCTCTATATTCCATTGGTACAGATTTTAATGCTTCTTCGGTAGAGCGAATAATTAATGGAAGAATCATTATAGAAATGGTAAAAATACCAGCTAGCAACGACATTCCCATACTTAAAAATACTACAAAAAAGATACTACCAAAAAGCCCATAAATGATTGATGGAATACCTGCTAAGGTTTCAGTAGTAAGTCGAATTATTTGTACTAATTTGTTTTCGACAGGCGAATACTCAACTAAGTATATTGCGGTAAAGATGCCAAAAACGGCTGCTATTGTTACGCTTAATACGGTAAGAATAAATGTATTTATTACAGCTGGAACAAGTGAAACATTGTCAGATGTATATTCCCAGTTAAAAATCGAAGGTCCACCAGTAATAAGCTTTTGCACTTCTTCAATTATTGGACCAATGCCTGAAAGTAACACATAACCAATAATAAAAACAACCGTAGCTATGGTAAGGCCTGCAGAAATGTATACAAATGTTCGAGCTATTCTCGATGAATGTTCTTGTGTCATTTTTTATTAACCCTATTTTTAATTACAGAAAAACTTGTATTTATTAAAAGAATAAATACAAATAACACAACACCTGTGGCAACAAGTGCTTCTTCATGCAAGCCTGCTGCATATTTCATTTCTATAACAACGTTTGCAGTCATTGTTCTTATACCCTTGAGTATATTTCCAGTAAGTCTTGGTTGGTTACCTGCAATCATTACAACCGCCATAGTCTCACCAATTACACGTCCTATACCTAATACAACAGAAGCTAAAATACCAGATTTTGCAGCAGGTACAACGACTAAAAACACACTTCTTTCGTGAGTTGCGCCCAAGGCTCTTGAGTTTTCATAAAAAGCATCAGGTACTGCATTTATTGCAGATTCACTTATAGTTATAATTGTAGGTAAAATCATAATTCCCAGCAGTATAGACGCTGATAATATACTATTACCATTTCCACCTATATAATTTCTTACAAATGGTACGAGAACTGTCATACCAAAAAATCCATAAATAATTGAGGGAATACCTGCCAAAAGATCAACAGCCGGTTTTAACCACCTATAAATGTACTTTGGACAAAAATATGTCATATATACAGCAGTCATAATACCAATTGGTACACCCAATATAATAGCAAGAGCTGTAATGTACAAACTACCCACAATCATTGGGAATATTCCGTACATATCACTTGTTGGCTTCCAGTTCATTCCAAAAAGGAAATCAATAACACCAATTTCACCCATGGCAGGTAAGCCATTTGCGAACAAAAACACGCAAATAAAAAGTACCGCAATGATCGATATTAAAGCTGTAAATAAAAATAGTTTTTCAAAAACTAGTTCTTTAATATGTATTTGTTTCATCGTTACCAACTATATTTCACGGCATAAACCGTGCATAAACAAAAGATTTTTTTAAAATAAAAAACAAATTAAGCCTGTTAAAATATCTAATATATTTTAACAGGCTTTCAAAAATTACTACTTATTTAATGTCAGAAAAGTTAGCAATATTTCCAAGATAGATTTCTTTAACGTTATCTAATGAAAGATTTGAAAGAGCATTTTCATTGTTTACTACAACTGCAATACCGTCTTGTGCAATTTCCATTCCGTTAATTTCAGCAAGTTCTGAATCTTTTAATCCGCGGCTTGCCATACCAATTTCGAATGTTCCGTCAATTGCACCTTTAACACCTGCACTTGATCCGATACCTTCAATATTGATTGTAACGTTAGGGTTTCTTACTTTGTAAGCTTCAGCAAGTTTTTCCATTAAAGGATATACTGATGTAGAACCACCAATTGCGAGGCTTCCTGCATCCATTCCACCTGCATAAGGACCGTTTTCATAAACAGGAATGAATCCTTCTTCTGAAGCAATTTCTTGACCTTCAGCACTTTTGATAAAGTCAATGAAGTCTAAAGCTAAAGCAGAAAGGTTATCGCCATAAGCAATGTTAAACGGACGAGCTACTTTGTATTCTCCTGATTGAATGTTTGCAACGCTTGGTGCAACACCATCGATAGAAACACCTTTTACAGTGTTGTTTAATGAACCAAGTGAAATATAGCCAATTGCGTTTTTATCGTTTTGTACAGCAGTAATAACTTTACCTGTTCCGTCATGTACGATAGCATCTAAGCTTGTTTCATCGCTTCCACTTTCATCTAATCCTACGATCTCAACAAAAGCTCCACGTGTTCCAGATCCTTCTTCACGTGTGATTACTGAAATTGTGTCATTGTCAGCGTTACCACCGGCAAATACTGTTGTTGCAAGCATTGCAACGAGTGCTACTAAAAGTACCTTTTTCATTTTTTACTCCCTTTGAACCCCGTTTGTTTTTTTGAGGTTCTCTGTTTTGTTTTGTGCTCCACCTTTTTTTGTGTAGCACTTCTTCTTGAGAGCCACTTTAAACTCCCCTTGTAAATTCTAAAAGTGTTTAAATGTAAAATCTATGTAAAATACACAGCATAATGATTAGCTCGAAACGAGTACATTCTAAATATTGTATAAATACAAAATATGTGGTATACTATCAATAATGCAAATACAACTTGACAATGCCTTAATCGCAGCATATGAATCGTTCAAAGAAGGAAATCCTCAAAAAGCAAAAATGCTACTTGAAGTAGAATTGCAAAGAACACTAGATAGTAAAGAAGTAATATTCTCTCTTAAGTGTGCTAACTATTGGATAACCGCTTTAGATAAACAAGAAAAAATGACAAGTAGATTTGATAGAGGCGAGTTTTTATTGCAAGAATGGACAAATTTTATGTCATTTGTAGGTGATCAAAATAAACTCTTTTCACAAGCGTTGTATGCAACAAAGTATGGAGTTTTTTCGGTTGCTCTTGAATGCTATCAACTAATGGTTAGCGAAAAAAACAAAACACTCAAAGCTCTCCTTTTTTCTCGCATAGGATTATGCCATAAAGCATTGGGAAATTATGAAAGTGCAATACGGTTTTTACAGGACGCAAATTCTTTACAACCTAATTCAGCAAGTATACTGGCCGAATTAGGTGATTGTTATGCCTTATGTGGAGAAGAAAAAACAGCTAAAGTATTGTTTAGAGAGGCTTTCTTTATTGATGCACAAGAAGTTAATGACACTTTTTTAGAAGCCGAACTATACAAAACATTAAAAGAAAATACAGAAAAAAAAGGTTATTCAGGTCAAGCTTTAAAAGAATGGATACCCGTTTACGGAGTCTTATACGGAGTTTTTAACGTTAAACGTGAACTTAGGGCTTTGGAATCAGGAAAGCTACGCCAAGCTATTTTCGCCTTTGAAAAAGAATTGCAAGAAAAAAATTATGAGCATGAACTTTTAGTACCCAGACTAATAAATCACTACTTTTGGCTTATAGATTACTATGTAACAACTACCGGCGAACGATCTAAAATAAATGAATTATTATTAAAAATAAAACTACTCGATAGCGATATTTATGACATGTATACTACATGACAAGCAACTAAAAAATGTCAATGAATGCACGCGAATTTGCTCATATCACTTGTATAAACTTTACAAAAATGATATAATATGAGGTAATACCATAGTTAGTTACCCCCATTTTGGGTATTCATAACACAACAATTTGGTTTTTTTTGCATCGCCATCTTAGGTGAAACATTAGGAGTATAAATGTCAGAAACATTGGTAAAGTCTGTTCAAGACATGTTGAATGAAGAAAAGTGGACTAGAGCTACTATCAGCAACTATACAAAAACACATTTCATTGAACTTGCGAATGTAGTGGAAAATGCACATCAAGAAAACTGTTTGGATGACGTTCAAACATTATGTGATGAGCACCTAAGCCACACAAAGCATAGTATCATAGCATTATACATTTCCGGTATGATTGCTTTAAAGAAAAAAACACTTGATAACTCTTCACTCATTGAGCTAATTAACATCTTTCAAGACAATCACAAAAGTACTGTTGTTGTATATCTTTGTGAAAGCATTCTTGCAGAAGATGACAGCAATAAATATGCCCTTAGAACACTAGCCGATGCATATAGTCAAGATAATAACGAAAATGTATGGGAAATATATGAAACTATAGTTCGCTTAGACTATGAAGAAGCAGATATTGCGAAACTTCTCGCAGAACATTACGAAGAAGAAGGCAATGAAAAAGACGCAATTGACTACTATAAAAAAGCTCTTTTACGATATGTTAACAGAAAAAGCGAAAATCAAATTAAAGAAATTTGGTCAAAACTCATTGCAACTATTCCAGAAGAAATTGACTT
>CAYJJW010000008.1:23643-28669 GCA_964370555.1 uncultured Treponemataceae bacterium
CTTGTTCAACGCAAAATAGCTAAAACAATTTCAGACATTAGAAGTGCAACTCTCATGCAAGATTTATATATCTACTATAAAGATCAAAAAGATTGGAATATAGCTATAGATATATTAAAGTTGATTCTGGGTATTGATGAAAAAGATTCTTGGGCACGTAAAGAGCTTGTAGATTGTTTTAAAGGTAAATATGCTGCTCACAGTCAGCTTGATGATTACATTCGTGTATCTAACCTCAATCAAAGTTGGAGAAATGTTTTTGAAGCAATTAGTGACTTTGAAAAACATATCGCATTTGATGCTAAAAACTTTGTATTCCATAGAACCTGGGGTGTAGGTGTTATTATTAAGGTTGAAAATGATGAGATTTCAATTAACTTTGGTAAAAAACATGGCAAACGTGATATGACATTAAAAATGGCAGTTAATGCGTTACAACCGCTTCAAAGAGACCATATCTGGGTTCTAAAAGCAACAAAATCACGTGAAGAACTATCAAAAATGGTTAAATCAGACAAAGTTTGGGCTCTTAAAACTATAATTAAAAGTTTTGACAATAACTGCGATTTTAAACGAATTAAATCTGAATTAGTTCCGGCTATACTTACAACCGGAGAATGGACAAGCTGGAGCAATACGGCAAGAAAACAAATTGAAAATGATCCTACATTCGGAATTAATCCTAATGATATTACAATGTACAATGTACGTGACAGAGCAATTTCTCAAGAAGAAAAACTTTCTAATGAGTTTAAAGCTCAAAAACAATTCTTTATGCGACTTGATATTTTGATGCGTTTTGCACAAGAAGCAGATACAGAATCTGAACTTTTTGCTGATATGTTTGAATACTTTGCAGCACACGTTCGATCTTTCTCAGTTGTAAACGAGTATACAATTGCTGCATACTTAGTGTTGCGAAGAATTGTTTCAGAACACCCTCACCTAGACTCAGGAAGTCGTGTTACCTTTGAACAATTCTACTCAGGAATTGAAAATCCTGTTGCACTTTACAATGCATTAAAAGACACAAAAAATACATTCTTACGACAAGACTTTTTACATTGTATTAAGTCGCTTCTTCCTAACTGGGCAGAACAATATGTAATTCTTTTCCCTGCAGTATTGCACCGCGATATGCTTACATCACTATTAAATACCGGTCATACCGATAAAGTAAAGCAAATTGCAGTATCAAGCTTTGAAAACTATCGTGATTACAGAGATGCAGCCCTATTCTTCTTTAAAGAAGCACAAGATGAAGAATGGTTTAAAGATACCGATATCTCATTTGAAAAACAATTAATAACATTAATTCGCATTGTAAATCTTTGTTACAGAGAAATTGCAAATCAGCATGATACAACGGAAAATAAAAAAATTATCCGAAACATTCAACAAATTCTTTTCAAAGATGGCGTTTTATTGCAGTACATGCTAGAAAATGATACCGACACTATTACACGTTTATACACTGTTGTAAATGATGTAAAAGACTTGGATCCTGCAATTAAACAAACACTTAGAAACAGAATTCTTGAAAAACATGCTGATTTTAAATTCAATACTACAATTGAAGAAAAAACAGTTGTTCCGAGAGGTTTAATTGTAACATTAGGTATGCTTAATAAGAAAAAACAACAACTTGAACATATTGTAAATGTTGAGATTCCTGAGAACTCAAAAGAAATTGGTGAAGCACTATCTCAAGGTGACCTTAAAGAAAATGCAGAATACAAAGCTGCAAAAGAACGTCAAAGTCAACTTGATAACATTGCAACTCGTTTACAAGATGAAATTTCAAAAGCACAAGTATTTGACCCTTCTACAGTTACTGTTGCACAAGTTGGTTTTGGGAATACCGTAATTTTACAAAACAACGTAACAAATACTTCTGAAGAGTTCACAATTTTTGGACCATGGGAGTCAGATCCTGACAATAAGATTATTTCATATATGTCACCATTGGGTCACGCATTATTAAATGCAAAAGAAGGTCAAAAGTTAGAATTTGAAATAAATGAAGTTAAACATTCATACGAAGTTAAAACTATAAAGGTTGCTGCCTTTTAGTAACGGTATGAAAGCATAAAAAAAGCACCAAGCTACTATGTAGTTTATGGTGCTTTTTTTATACCTTACTTCAATTACATAACTTGTAAGGCTTGCTCTGAAAGTATTCTCCATTCTCTAATTGGGCATTCTAGTGCCAATGCAGCAAATATTTCCTGAGAAATAGTAGTATATCCTTGTTCATCACAAAGAACTGCAAAAATATAAAAACCTTCCCAAAAGTAATTCTCTTCAGCCCACATTGCAATATCATAAAACAAGGTTACATCAGAAAAAAACTGTTGAATAGTTGTATAAGTATAATTTATATCTCTATCAATAAGTACTTGATCTATTCTTTGTAAAGATGAAGTAGTATATAAAATTGCAACTTCTAAGGCCTTTTCGCTATAATCTAAATCATCATAATAATATGTTAAATAATTCCATGCTTGAAGGGTTTTATAATAATCATTCCTAAATAATAAAAAGAATTTATCTGCATCCATACCATTTTTTAATGCTGAAGTAACTGAATATAAAAAAGGTGAAGGTTTTCCATCCACATAATACGATTCATCCTCTGAGGCAATTAAAAGTAAAACTTCTTCAAAAGAACTCCACTTCTGCATTACAGCATAGAGATCTGCCATTGAATAAAGAATATCATACTGAACATCGCTAATATCCAATAACATGCGGTTTTCATATGCCGTTAAAAAGTAGGATTCAGAAATATCTAACTCACCTTCTATGTAGTAAAGCCTACCCAACAAATAATTTGCTTCAGGAAAACTGGCAGATTGTCGAAGATAGTCTATTAAATTATCCATATTAAAGTCAAAATGTTCAACACTATAATCAATAAGAACCCTCTCAATTATATTTACAACATCATTATCTTGTCGACTTTTAAAGAAATATAATAGTTGTTCTATATCTTTACCAATTTTTTGTGCATTTGGCTTTCTAAGCTCAGTTTCTAAGGTATAAACAGACCAATCACTTTCTGCCTTTCTTGTATCTATTGCTTCTTGAGTAAGCAAAAACGCCGTAGGATAATCATTGTTTTCAAATGCAATTTGCGCATCTGAAAGAATAAACTTAGCTAGTCTATTTGCATCGGGTGCAGATGGGATTACATCTTGCGCTACCACTGTATGCACAAATAATACCGAGAAAACAATAATTAGTATATGTAATAACTTTTTCACAAAGATTCTAATTCCTCTATAAATGCATTATCGGTATCTTTTAAGAGTATATTTACATTATCATTCTTTATTGTACGAACAACACAGCCTTTTTTAAATATTTGTGCAGAATTTGAACTTCCGCAAATTCCAATATCGGCATGTTTTGCCTCTCCTGGCCCATTTACACTACAACCCATAACAGCTACAGTAATATTTTTATCCATACTCATAAGGCGGTTTTGCCACCTATCAACAAAACCATGCACATCAAATCCATTACGACCACACCGAGGGCATGAAACAATGTTTACACCACCCTTTTGTAGGCCACATGCATGTAAAATCTCTCTTGCGGCTATAATTTCATTTTCTGGGCTAGATGATAAACTAACTCTAATGGTTGATCCAATTCCCTTTTGAAGCAAGTGGTAAAAAGCTACGGTACTCTTTACAATTCCGCCAATTAAAGGGCCTGCTTCAGTTACACCTATATGTAAGGGCACTTCTGGATGCATAGCATAAAAAGCTTCATTTGCATCAATTGTTTCTTGTATGCTGGATGCTTTCATAGAAACTATATAATTATTAAAATGTAATGCATCAAATATTTCGATTTCTCGTTCAGCGCTTATTGCCAAGCCTTGAGCTCTGGTAATCTTTTGCGTCAAAACATCATCTTCTAAATCTTTTGAAAAACTTCCTGCATTTACACCGATTCGAATAGCCACACCTTTATCATTGCATGCCCGAACAACCGCTTGTGTTTTTTCTTTACTTCCAATATTTCCAGGATTAATTCTTATTTTTGCAATATTCCCTTTTAAACACTCTAAGGCTAACTTATAATCAAAGTGAATATCTGCAACAAGTGGCATTGCTGTGTTTTCTGCTATTAAACATAAAGCATTCGCGCTTTGCATATTAGGAACGGCAAAGCGTAGCACAGAACATCCCAATTCTTGAAGAGATTCAATATCTTTTATAACAGAAAAAAGGTATTGCTTATCAGTAATAACTGAATCAATACCCTCTTTCCACATAGTTTGAATACTAATTGGAGCGATCCCTCCAATAGTAATCTTTTTAGTTATACCCGAACCGCCTATTTCAACGGCTCGGATATTATTATTTATCATAGATTCAGTTGAACTTATACAACGATCATAGAGAATACCATTGCAAAAAGAGCAACAGTTTCACAAAGACCAACTACCATGATGTATTGAGCAAAACCTTTTCCTGTTTCACCAAGAGCATCAGAACCTGCTGCCCCAGCTTTACCTTGGAAAATTGCAGATGCTGCCATAGCAAGACCTGAGAAAATACCAAGAGCTAAAAGGAAAAACCCATCTTGTGTAGATGTAACCATACTTTGCATAAGCAAGAATCCATAAATTGTTTGTGTAAGTGGGGCACCTGCAAAAACAGTTAAGATAAATGGAGCCGGTTTGTTATTCATATAACATCTTTTCCATGCTCCAATTGCTGCTTGACCTGCAGTACCGATACCAATTGCAGAACCAATAGCTGCAATACCAAGAACACATGCTGCACCGAACATACCAATCATAATTACTCCTAGTCCGCCTTTAGCGGTAATTTTTTATATATATTTCAGCTAATTTCATGCAGAAATTATTCATCGCTGAAAGGCTCATAACTATAGCCTGACCAAGACATTCCTAAGTGATTTGAAAACTCTAGAGTGTTCAAACGCACACCGTGAACAATAACAGAAAGTACGTTAAGTACCATGTTAAATCCTTGACCAAACACCA
>CAYJJW010000009.1:0-26322 GCA_964370555.1 uncultured Treponemataceae bacterium
ACAAGCTTTTTTGCTACACCCGATGCATATAAGGTTGCATAGGATTCAAAAGTTGTATGCTTTTTATCAATTTTAGCCTTTATGATAATTGCATCTCCAGGATACACTTCCTCAGTATATGTTATGGCAACATCATCATTTGAATAAAGATAGAAGGTGCTCGCAAGTATTAGTAATATAATAACTACCTTTGTTTTCATGTTTCTCTTCCTTTTGTAGTTTATGCTTCGCTTTTAATGCAATCTTGTAAAATAAGCTGTTGAGTTACAGAGCCATTAAAAATGTTTTGCTCAATTGAAAATACAATGTCTACAAAATCGCCCACAGTAAAGTCTCTGTTAAGCCTTTCTGCTTCTCCCCAGAAAATTGCAGGCCATTTATGTTTTCCACAGTCAAGGTTTAGCTTTAAATGCATTCTTTCTGATTTTCCCATTACATTAGCATCAAGTATTTTTGCCTTTTTACACATTAATGATAAAGGAGGATTATCTTGTCCAAAAGGCTCAAAGCGCTCTAAAATTGATTTTGTATCAGGTGTCATAAAACTAAAGGGAAGTTCTGCATCGATAATAATTTTTTCTTCACTTTTAGATTCTAAATTTATGTTATCTGTGTAAGCTTCAAATCTATACAAAACTTCATTTAATGATTTTTTTGAAAAACTAAAACCTGCTGCAAAATCGTGACCGCCATAATTTGAAAAAAGCTCAGAACATGAATGAAGAATCCCAAGTACTTCAACGCCACAAGAGGAACGAACAGAGCCTACACAATTTTCATCATCTGTTTTAGTTATTATAATTGCAGGAACCTTGTGTTGTTTTGCAAGTTTATTAGCAACTAATCCTGTTACACCATGATGTATTCTTTCATCAAATACTACAACAAGTTTTTGTTTAAATTGCTCTAAACTTTTATAAGCTTTATCTTCTGCAATGATTAGTGCATCATTTTCTAAGTTTTTCCTATTTGCGTTTAATTCAATAATTTTTTGTGCATGACCATCTCTCATTGCAGCATCTTTATCAGTAAAGAGCATTACACCTATATCCGGTTGTCCGAGTCTACCCGAAGCATTTAAAACAGGATTTATATTCCAAGAAAGCGTTGTAGCACTTATCGGTTTTCCAAGTAATTCAAGACGCTGAAAAAGCTCTTGTAATCCTGCTCTAATTTTTCCAGAATTTATTGCAGTTAGGCCTTGTCGTACTAAAATGCGATTTTCATTTCGCAAAGGCATTATGTCTGCTAAGGTTGAAAGAGCAACTAATTGTAAATCGAGTGCATCTTGTTCAGCATCATTTTTATTTGCATTTTGTTTACTTGCAAATGTTACAAATAAATTAAAAAATGCATCAAGCTCATCAGATGGGCGTTCGCTATATTTTGCAATTTTTGACATAGCCTTTAATCTAAGTAAACTCATGCTTGCTAGAGATGGCATTGTTTTAGATATTTCACCTCTAATATCTAGCATGTTTATAAGATCGCCTCTTCCAAAAATCTTTTCTAATTGTTTAACCTGTAATGGCTCATCCCAACACAAAATTTGTTGGCCTTGTAAAAATTGTGGTAGGCGAGTTTGCCCAATTGAAAGCATGTCAGGAATAATTGTTTCTGTAATTCTATCAATTTCTACTAAGTTAACCATTTTTAAAGCTTCAATTACGTAGGCTTCATTAACAGGTCGCACGTTTAATAAACATATTTGTTGTTTATATAATTCAAATTCCGAAAACCTAAGTGCACTAACTAATTTATATGCTACGGCGCATCCGCTAATATCTCTAAAAGGATAGCCGCAATCTTCTACTTTTGGATCAATAATAATTGCAGGGCTTGGTAAATCCATAGGGGGAGTGTGATGGTCAACAATTATTACATCTATGCCTAAACTTGCAGCATACTCAACTTCTACATTGTTTGAAATGCCACAGTCCACGGTAATAATAAGAGAGCCATAGTTTTTTGAAAACTCATCAATTGCTTGTGTCGTTAAGCCATAAGGATCATCCCCACAAGGTACCTTCCACGAGACTTCCAATCCCATTTGCTCTAAGTACGTATATAAAACGGTTGTTGCAGTAATTCCATCTACATCGGAGTCCCCAAAAATTAATATTCGCTCTCCCTCATCTTTTGCTTGCCTAATTCTATCAACGGCATCTTCCATATTGTTAAATAAAAAAGGATTATTTAAATAGCGTTTATCATCTTCCATAAAGTATAAAATGTCTTCGCCCTTTGTGATTCCTCTTCTTAAAAAAATTGATGCAGTAAGACTGTCACAATCATATCGTTCAACCATTTCCTTTACTGCCTCAGCTGCTACAGGTCGTTTAATCCAATTACTCATAATATTCCTTTTCCCGCATCCAAAGTTTTTAACTTTACGTGCGTTGTATGTTGTACTAAATAATATAATAAATCGTGTAGTTCTTGATAACTTTGTACCGAAAGATTTAAAGAACGTACTTCTTTTGCTTCAAGGTGTGTTATTGCATTTAAATATGCCGTACTTTCTGAAGAAAGATAAAAATCTTTTGAATGAGAACAATCTTCACATAAAAATGAATGTTCACCCACCGCATACCATGATACCACATTTGAGCCACAATGCATACACCTTGAAGGCTCACTTTGTAAACCTAAATGCTCTAAATATCGCCATAAAAAACGTAATGTGCCAAGCCTTGCTTGCTCTTCTGTTGAAAGATCTAGCCCTTCTAAAAATCCGTTTATCATAAAATAAAGTTCGGATGTATCTTCAAAGTGGTTAACGTCTACTACGTGTGTTGCAAAACCATGAGTTTTTATTACCAGTTCACAAGCAAGGGCTGCGGCATAGGTTTTATATAAATTATTGCGTATTTCGCTTCTATACTTTTGTGGGTCAAAGTCTGTTATTTTTATCGATTGTTTTACAGAGTCTATATAGAGCCACATGGTTCCTGTATGGTATGGAGACACCATTGAGCGAAGTTTACCTTTTCTGCCTCCGTATACAACGGCTGTAAGTATGCCACGTTCGGCTGTGAGAATGGTTGCAAGTCTATTATTTTCGCCCATTGGTTTAGTGGCTAGCACTAAAGCCTCGAGAGATGTATTTCTATTCATTTTAATTAGTATACCATAAAATTAATATATTTATAAGAGGAAATGCTCTTTGAGATAATTATTATTTTTACATAGAGTTTACTTATTTTCATTGACAGCTAAAATTTTACGTTATATAATTTATGTGGACAAATTATTTAATGAGGATGTGTGTGTATGAAAAAAGAACTCGATACTCTTATGGAGCCTTGGAAAATTGGAAATCTTGAAATTAAAAATAAGATTGTTATGACATCGATGGGTGGAACATCGCTTTTTGGATGGATGGAGCCTATTCACTTTGATAAAGAAGCTGCAAACTTTTTGCTTGAAAGAGCTAAAAATAATGTAGGCCTTATTTTACCAGGTATTTCACCTGTACACAATGTTTTGCCAAACTCATGGCTTCATAAAAATACAAAAGCATTTAAAGAACTTAAAGAATATATGCCAAAGTTTCACGAAACTGGTGCAAAACTCTTTGTGCAGTTAACTGCAGGTTTTGGCCGTTCAATGGCTGTTACATCACTAATGGAATGGGTGTACGGGAATAAGGTTATTAATGCTCTTGCAAAACCTATTATAGATGTTGAAAAAGCCGTTGTTTCTGCAAGTGCTAATCCAAACCGTTGGAGCGATAAAGTTCCTTCTAGAGAAATGACGGTAGAAGAAATTAAAGAAATGGTTGAAGCTTTTGGACAAACAGCATTAAAATTAAAAGAAGCTGGAGTTGATGGAGTTGAAATTCATGCAGTACATGAAGGCTATCTTTTAGATCAATTTACTACAAAATATACTAACCAAAGAACAGATGAATACGGCGGTAGTTTTGAAAATAGATACCGCTTTACTGTTGACATTATTAAAAGAATAAAAGAGCTATGTGGTAAAGATTTTCCTGTTTCAATTCGCTATTCAGTTGTTTCTAAAACAAAGGGCTTTAGAGAAGGTGCGCTACCAAACGAAGACTTTGTTGAAGTAGGTAGAGACATGGAAGAAAGCGAAAAAGCTGTTAAATATCTTCAAGATGCAGGTTGTGATATGCTAAACTGCGATAATGGTACCTATGACGCATGGTATTGGGCACATCCTCCACAATACATGCCATTAAACTGTAACTTAGACGATGTTGCGCATATAAGAAAGTTTGTAGATATTCCTGTTGTATGTGCAGGCAGAATGACAATTGAAGAAGGTGCAAAGGCTGTATCAAAAAAACGGATAGATGCAGTAGGCTTTGCACGTCAATTTTTGGCAGACCCTGAATGGATAACAAAACTTATGAATGGACAAGAAGATGAAATTCTACCTTGTATTTGCTGTCATAATGCTTGTTTTAATATGTCTAAGTATGAGGGAACATCAAACCTGCAGCACCTCCCTGATACAATGGGAATGGCTCGCTGTGCGGTTAACCCAAGAACAATGCAAAGTAAAAAGTATAAGATAGAAAAAACTTCTAAGCCCAAAAAAGTAGCTGTAATAGGGGCCGGTATTGGAGGTATGGAAGCAGCTCGTGTACTAACGTTAAGAGGCCATCATGTTGAAATATTTGAAAAGACAGATAAAATTGGTGGAGCCTTTATTGCAGCAAGTAGACCATTTTTTAAAGAAAAAGATAAAGACTTACTTGCATGGCATGAACTTCAAGCAAAAAAATTAAACATTACTATTCATTTTAACACAGAAATTACAAAAGATTCAAAACTAGACTTTGATGAAATAATTGTTGCAACTGGTGCTACGCCTCGCTATATTAAAAGTGAAAACAATAATGTTATTGAAGCATGTGACTATTTAGTTGGAAATAAAGAGGTTGGAAAATCTGTAGTTATTATTGGTGGTGGTTTAACCGGCTGTGAAATTGCGTATGATTTATATCATAAGGGAATAAAACCAGTAATAGTTGAAATGTTAAACGACTTAATTGCAGCTCCCGGTATTTGTTTAGCAAACACATCATATCTTAGAGACTTTTTTAAACTCAATAAAGTAGATGTTCGTCTAAACACAAAACTCACTAGCATTCAAGATGATAAGGTAATAGTTGAAGACACAAATGGCAACACAAGTGACATTGCGTGTGATACCGTTATTACTTCTATTGGTTTTATCCCTAGTCCTGTTATGGACAAAAAAGGAAAAGTACACGTAATAGGTGATGCAAACAAAGTTGGTAACTTGCGAACTGTAATTTGGCAAGCATGGAAAGTTGCAATGAAAATCTAAATTTTAGGAGTAAAAATGTATAAACCAAAAATGACGCTTACAAAAGAGCAGCAAGATATATTAGACGGTAAAGAAGGCAAAACAAAGGCAAAGCTCATGCAAACCCTTGTAATGTATGGCGATATGTTTGATGCCCCAAAGTTAATTCCGGTAACGCATAAGGGAGGACACTTAGTAACTTCTTTTGGGCTTGGGCTTATCACACCTGTGTATAAACTTATGGATGAACTCATTAAAGACGGCATTAAAGTAGATGGATTTTTTACCGTTGACCCCCGTCCTTTAGACTACAAAAATGTAAAGGCAAGCATTTTAGAAAAACTTGTTTTTAACAAAATTTTATACTCTAAGCAAGATTTTTACGAAAATCAATTAAGACAATTAGGGCTACGTGATAAAAACAGTTTTACTTGTGCATGTTATCTTGATGAAGTTAATAACACACCAAAAGAAGGCGATATTCTTTCATGGGCAGAAAGTAGTGCAGTTGTATATGCCAATTCTGTTATAGGTGCGCGTTGCAACAGAAACTCAGGTGTGCTAGAATTAATGGGCTCAATTTTAGGCCTTGTTCCTGATTTTGGTCTTGTAACCGATGAGGGCAGAAAAGCAACTTGGAAAGTCATAGTTAAAACAACTAAAAAGCCTGAAGCACAACTTTTAGGAAGTGCTATTGGTATGAAAGTACTAGAAGATGTACCTTATGTTGTTGGGCTTGATGAATGGATAGGATCTGATTTAAACGATGGTGCTAAAGCATATTTAAAAGACTTTGGTGCTGCAACAGCATCGAATGGCTCTGTTGGGCTCTATCATATTGAAAATCTAACTCCTGAAGCAAAAAAACAAAAAGACGCACTTTTGGTAAAAGACTATAAAGAGTATGTAATTGATGATGAAGAACTTCAAAGGGTGTATGATAATTATCCTATCATGTGGAAAGAAAAAGATAAAGATGGTGTAATGGCATTTATTGGATGCCCTCATTTATCTACAGAACAATTAAACTCCTGGACAGATAAATTAGTGCAAGGCTTAAAAGAAACAGGACAAAAAAAATTAAAAGCATACACTATTTTAACAAGTGCTCCAGATGTAGTAGAAGCATTTATAAAAACTCCAAAGTATAAAGAGCTACTTTCTACAGGTGCTACATTATCGAGTATATGTCCTTTAATGCAAACAAATAATCCTTTAATAAAGAAAAAACGCATAATGACCTCATCTAATAAGCTTAGAACGTACTCAACATCACGTTACTACACAGATGATGAACTATTAAACATTCTTGTTGGGAGGACAAAATAATGAAAACATTTAAGGGCAGAGTATTAACTGCAGGAACATATAAGGGCGAAGCCGTAGTAACAAAACAAGGTTTTAACACACTTGCTTCTTTTCAAAAAAGTATGCTTGGTGGGGCAAAAAATGTTATTTGTTCAGATCAAAATAATGATGAACTTTTTGGAGTCCAATTAGACGGAAAGGCCTTATGCTTACCGCAAACAATTGGTTCTACAACCGGTGGTATGATAATACAAACAGTTTGCGCATTAAACAAAAATCCTAGTTGCTTTTTGTTTAGTAAAAGAATTGATTCCCTTGCCGCAAGTGGTATTATCTTAGCAAAAGTATGGGAAGATAGCCCTGTAATTGCTATAGATGAACTTGGAGACGATTTTTTAGAAACCGTTAAAACTGGTGGCACTATTGAGGTGTTAGAAGACGGAACCGTAACCGTTCTGTAATGATACTACACCCTATGAAATTGCATAGGGTGTAACTTTTTAAATCTAAAATTGTTTATCATACATAATTCTTCTCTTTAGTCCGAAGACTCTAAAAATATTTTTATGTCTATGTGTTTATTTGCAAAAAAAATCTGTGTAGTCTGTGGATAAATAATTGAAAAAAATCTTAAGTTCTGTTATACTGATAAAATGAACTATAAACTTCCAAACAATAAAGAATTAAGAATAGCAATTTCAGGTAAAAGTGGTTGCGGTAATACAACCGTTAGTACAAAACTATCTGAAGCCTTAAACATAAACATGATTAACTTCACTTTTAGAACGCTCGTTCCCGAAGTTGGATTAACCTTACCAGAAATTATCGAAAAAGCAAAAACAGATGACTCATTTGATGTTACCGTAGATACACGCCAAGTTGAGCTTGCAAAAAAAGAATCTTGTGTTCTTGGCTCGCGCTTAGCAATTTGGATGCTTAAAGAAGCAGACTTTAAAGTGTACCTTTTAGCAAGCGATGAGGTTAGGGCAAAACGTATTCAAGATAGAGAAGGTGGCGACTTAGAAGAAATTGCAAACTTTACTCGTATGAGAGACAATGAAGACTCTAGCCGCTACAAAAAACTTTACGAAATTGATAATAACGATTATTCATTTGTAGATATTGAAATCGATACAGCCCTATACAACCCTGAACAAATTGTAAACATAATTTTAGAAAAGCTTTTTGAAAAAGGATTAGTTGAAAAAACTGATGCTTAATACTCTACCAACAAAAGAAGAGTTTCAAAAAACAATCCTCGATTATTACAATACAAAAGGTAGAAGTTTCCCGTGGCGTGAAACAACTGATCCTTATGCAATAATGGTATCAGAAATAATGCTACAGCAAACGCAAACTGATCGTGTTATTCCAAAGTATGAAGCGTGGCTTGAAAAATATCCTAGTGTGAAGGAGCTTTCAAATGCTCCCTTAGCAGAAGTTCTAACTATGTGGAGTGGCCTTGGCTACAATAGGCGTGCTCGTTTTTTGCATAACGCTGCAATTGAACTTTCTAGTATTTTAGAGGAAGGCAAAAGTTTTCCAAATAATCCAAAGGAGCTCGAAAAACTTTCAGGCATCGGCCATTATACTGCTCGCGCTGTTTCTACCTTTGCCTTTAATAATCCTGAGGTTTTTATTGAAACAAATATTAGAAGCGTGTACCTCTTTTTCTTTTTTGAAGACAGGCTTAAAAATACTGAAAACTTTGAACCAATTCACGATAATGAGATTTTCCCTTTAATCGAAAAAACTTTGTATTCAGAAAATCCTCGCCTTTGGTATTACGCCCTTATGGATTATGGCGCGGAACTTAAAAAACAAGTAAAAAATCCAAACAGAAAAAGTAAGCACTATACAAAACAAAGTAAGTTTGAAGGCTCTGTTAGACAAGCACGCGGTGCCATTTTACGACAATTAACAATGCAAGAATGTAAAACAGGCCTTTGTTTAGAAAGTATTTCAAAATTAGAAAACCTTCCCTATGAGCGCTTATTAAAAGCTAGCGAACTTTTGTGTAAAGAGCAAATGATTTACCAAGACGGCGACTTGTATAGAATTAATTCGTAATATTCATAGGTAGGGGTTTATTGCAATAAACCCCTACCTATGGTATAATGACCTATGGCAGAACAGCACGTAAATTACTTTGCACTACAAAAAGCATGTGAAAAAAAAGGTTGTCCTCTTTGCTCAATAATAAATGAACGAATAGAGCGCTATATTGACGGAATGCTTTTTGAACACATCTCAGACAGAACATTTAGAGCCCAATACCGGCAAGCTGGTGGCTTTTGCAATGAACACTCAAAAATCTTACTTTCGTATCGCGATGGTTTAGCTGTTGCCATTTTAGGGCAGGGAACCTTAAGCGACTACATAGAGGACTTTAAAAAGAAAAAGGTGAGAAAATATAAAGAGCCTTGTTCCGCTTGTAAAGAAAAAACAAGAATTGAAAAAGAGTTTTTAACATATTTAGCCGAAGTTAAAGATAAGAGTGCATCCGATTCAGACAAAGAACTTATAGATTTTTTTACTGCTTCATCCGGTCTTTGCGTTCCTCATTATGCAAAACTAGTACACTATACAAAAAAGATTCCAAAGTGGCTTGAAAGCTATCATACAGATAAATTTGAATCATTACTAAAACGCACCAATACTTTTATAGATTTTTCTGCATGGGGAAAGCAAAAAGACTTTGCTAATCTTAGTGATGATGATAAAGTAGTGTGGAAAGAACTTGCCCAAACCCTACGAGGTATGGTATGATAGAGTATCTAAAAAATATTTTAAAGAAGGATAAAAAATGAAAGAATTTGTAACATCTGATTTAATTAGAAACAACACCCTAAAAATGGCGCACAAAATTGTAAACGATGGTTTTATGCCAGATATTATTTACGTATCTCTTCGAGGTGGCGCCTATGTTGCAAATGTAATGAGTGAATATTTTAAGCTCTTAAAAACAGATAGACCGGTACTTTTTGCAGCGGTAGTTGCTCGCTCATATTCTGACATACGAGAAAACTCAAGAGTAATGGTTGATGGCTGGACATATTCTCCTGACCACTTACGCCCTGGAGATAAAGTTTTGTTAGTTGACGATATTTTTGATACAGGAAAAACTATAAATCATCTTGTGGAAGTGATTTTAGAAAAAGGCGTTCCAAGAAAAGATATTAAAGTTGCTGTTCATGATTATAAATATTTTACAGAACAAGAAGAACAACTTCCAATTCAGCCGGACTATTGGTGCAGAAAATTTGAAAGCCCTAACAGAGACAATGATAACTGGTTACATTATTTAAATCATGAATTGGTTGGATTAACAGATGCAGAATTAGAAGAATATTATTATAAGCACGACCCTGAACTACGAGATATTTTAGGACCACTCTTAAAAAAATAGTTTTTTGTGGATTTTGGAGGAATTTAAGATGAGGATGTTTAATAAAAAGTTTTTGCTATGTGTTTTGTTACTAAATATGTGCTTAGTTGCGCTATTTTCACAACAAGTTATTTCACCAACACAGGGAACATGGGCTAATTATCAAAGTCTTGTTTTAGATTTACCTAAAAACTCAGAAGCTTTTTACTCATTTACAGGAGAAAATCCACTTGAGCTTGGTTTTGCTTACGATGGGCCTGTTCTTTTACAATTAGAGAATGATGTTACGCTTGAAATAGTTGTTGTAAATAGTGAAGGAGTAGCAAGTTCTTTTTCTGTTAATTATACCGTAAACTTACAAGAAACACCTTCATATATTTCGTCATCTGACGATACTGCATTATTAGTAATTGATGACACAAAATCTATTACAATTCCTTCAGATATTCAATATGCTTTAGGAACAAGCAATCAATTATATGATGGACAGACATTACAAATTTTCGGGCACATGATGTATCAGCGGTATCAGTTATTAACTATTAATGATGGAAAAATTCCTTATCGTTATGTATTACAAATTGGTGATAACTCAGTAGATAAAGTAAATGAAACCTTACAAAATGATATTCAAATAACAGATTGGAGTAGAATTACCTTTTTACAAGAGGCCCCTATTGTTTATTCAATTGATGACAATCCCTTACGCCAAACAAATTCAGGAGAAATTTTCGTAGATCGTTCAGAAGATAGAATCCTTAAATGGCAAAAATTCGAAGGTGGAATTTCAGAAAACTTTAACATAGTTGTACTGCCTAAAAAACCTGATGTAATCGGTATTCCTTCAAAATCAATTATAAATAAGGGAGTAACCCTTTCTTTATCTGATTCGCGTTTTGAGTTTGCCTATAACGTTTACAATTCTGAAAAAACTGTTTTATCATCAGTGTATTTTATCGATACCCTACAAAATGATGCATTTGGCTTTTCAGATGAAATAGATATTTATTATAACGGAATTAAACATGGTTCTGTAACAATTGCATTTATACTTGATAAAATAAAACCTAATGAACCTGTGCTTCTAGCTTCAGATACATCTGGTTATTCAAGAGATTCTGTAAAAATTACTTTCGAAGCAGGAGATACCGTTTACTACTATATGCCAAAATCCGTATCATCAAGGAATGGTTTTTTATCAGATAAATATGCATCTTTAACGGATACAAATTTTACCGATAAAACAAAGTATTCTGTTTTAAGGGAAGATACTATTTTGTTGCATAATGCAACAGGTGTAGCGCAGTTTTACGAAGTATTTGCATATACTATTGATAATGCAGGAAACACAAGTTCTATTGTTCCGTTTAAGACCGTTATAGACCCCTATAATTTTTATTTAAAGCAAGATACAAATATTTCTTCTTCTTTGTCACTTGGAACGGTAGACAAGCCTTTTACCAATTTTTCTCAAATACATGAAATTATTCAAAGCGAAGGATTTAAAAATATCTATATTGATGGAGTATTTACAAACTTGTTATCCTTTGATTTAATGCATGATGTTGCGTTTAATTTAACGGAAAACTCTCGCTTAATATTTTCTACAGGAGAATTAATTCAAATTAATGATGCCTCAGTTTCATTTACTGGAGGTACAATTGAACAGACTAATCCTGTTGAGGATGGATATTTGCAAAACACATTGTTGAAAGTAAATAATGCAACAATTTCTTTACACAACACAGAGTTTGTGTTATCAGGTGGAATCAACAGTAATTGTATTATACTTGAAAACAGTTCAGCTCAAATATTTAATTCAGGAGTCACGGTTAATTCTTTAGCATATGGCTCAGGCTTACAGGCAAATAACTCTACTGTTTTATCACAAGATACAAGATTTGTTTTAGTATCTGAAACTGCAATAGGAATGAGTTTAGTTAATACTAAAGCTCAAATTAATAATTCAACTTTTACAGGTGTTGGATCTCTCTATAGAGGTTTAGAATTTATTAATTCAAGCTATTCACTTGTAAATAATAACTTTACTTTTGAAAACTTGGGTACGGTAAAAATTGCAGATTTTCCTGCAATATGGACAGACAGTGAAACTGTACAAAATATTCTTTCAAGTAATACGTTTGAAGGATTTTCTACTTTAGTTACACATTAAGATAGTATGTATATTTGTGGATTAGATGAAGCGGGTAGAGGACCTTTAGCAGGGCCTGTTGTTGCAGGTTCTGTTATTTTAGCAGATGACTTCCCCATAGATTTATTAAATGACTCAAAAAAATTATCTGAAAAAAAGCGTTTAGAAATTGAAGTTATTATAAAAGAGCATGCCCTAGCATGGGGAGTTGCACGAGTAGAGCATGACCAAATTGATAAAATAAATATTTTACAGGCAAGTTTATTAGCAATGAAAAATGCTTTTGAAACTATGTGTATTATGCTTGAAAAAAAAGTTGATAGAGCTGAAATTTCATGTGTTGTAGATGGCACTTTTAAACCAGATATTTCTGTTAACTGTGAAGCTTTACCAAAAGCCGATGCTACAGTTCCTGCTGTAATGGCAGCCTCTATTTTAGCTAAAAATGAACGAGATAGAATTATGATAGACTATGCAAAGCAATACCCTGAATATGGGTATGAAAAACATAAGGGCTATCCTACAAAAGCTCACAGAGAAGTGTGTCTTAAACTTGGTCCTTCTCCCATTCAAAGAAAAAGTTTTTCGTACAACATTAAAAAAGGGCAACCAAATGGCTGCCCCGTAGTATAATAACTAATGTATTTTAATAATTAGCAAGATTATACATTTCAACTTCAGAGTTGATGTCATTAGCAATTGTTTCAATTACTTCGCTAACATCTTTTGAAGGATTTCCATAAAGAGTTTCTATTTCATTTTCTATGATAACACGTGCTCCTGGAAAAACACCCATGAGTGCACCGGCATATTCAGGCTTTGAGTTTCTTAAAGAATCAATTGTTACCATCATACCTTTGTTTACATTTGTAGCATAGTCTTCAAAGAAATCTAATTCAGATGCAGAAGTTCTAATAGGTAAATATCCTGTATCGATTGCAAATTGTGCTTGTACCTCTGCGCTTGTAGCATATTTTATAAATTGCCATGCAGCAGCTGCTTTATCTGAGTTTCCGCTGTCTACCATCCATAATGAACCACCACCTACAGATACACCACCGTCTAAGTTAGGATCTACTTTTGGTAATGGTGCAAAACCTATTTCAAACTTTCCTTGTGCTGCTAGAGAAGTTGATACATATATTGATGATGAGTCATAAATATATCCAACGGTGCCTGTTGCAAATTGTGTTTTAGATTCACTAGTACCTTTTCCCCAAGCTTTCATGTTTGAGTTATTTGCAGCAGATTTGTATGCTGTTAATAAAGATTCAAATGCGCCGTTTTGATCTGCAGCAACTTCTGTTGGTGCACTTTCTCGACCATTACCATTATTCATAAGGTGTTTACCTTGCATACCAACTAGTTGTTCTACAACCCAACTGTAGTTAGTTAAAGATCCTCCAACTTCAACAACGCCAGCTTCTACAAGTTTATTAGCTGTTTCTTCTGCATCAGCTAATGTAGCAAAAGCGGTATTTGCATCAAGGCCTGCTTCGTCAAGTGCTGTTTTGTTGTAAATGAGAACAGGTGAAGAACAGTTAAATGGCATTGAGTGTAATACTCCGTCAATACTGTAATATGCTAGAATGTTTTCTTCGTAATCAGAAACATCATAATTATCAGCATCTATGTAATCTTGCATTGTATGTGATAATCCTGAGTCAATCATCCATCTTGTTCCAATGTCATAAAGTTGCATAATGTCCGGATAATCTGCTTCACCTGAAGACTTTAATTTTGTAATTGCATCATCGTATGTTCCTTGAAACTGAGATTCTACAATTACTTTGTCTTGTGATGCGTTGAATCCATCAATAATTCTTGCAACAGCAGCTCCATTAGCTTCACCGCCAAGTGAATGCCAAAATACGATATGAACCGGTTCTGTAGATGAAATATCTACTGTTACCTCTGTTGGTTCATCAGATTTGTTTGTATCTTGATTACTACATGCAATAAACAATGCCGATACAAGTACTACAGTGAAAAATAAAATCTTTTTCATAATTCCCCCATAAAGAGTTTAATATTAATACACAATACATGTGTAATTTTACGCTAACCTTTTACAGCACCACTTGTCATACCTTTTACGAGTTGTTTTTGACCTATAGCAAAGACAACTATAGCTGGTATAAGAATAAATATTGCTGCTGCAAGTACAATACTATAATTAATTTGTTCTGCCGATTGTAACATAGAAATTCCTATTTGAACTGTCCGCATTGATTCTCTATTAGTTACCAATAGTGGCCATAAGAATTGATTATAGGTATTAATAAAAACATATATACCCAGAGAAGCAAGTATTGGTGTAGAAATTGGTAATAACACTTTAAACAAAAATTGTAAATGTGTACAACCGTCAATTATTGATGCTTCTTTTAATTCTTTTGGAACGGTCATAAAGTATTGTCTAAGCATAAAAATACCCATTGCAGAAGTAAAATAGGGTATTGTTAAGCCTAAAAAGTTATCTGTTAAAGAAAGTCTTGAAATTGTTAAATAGTTAGCAATTATTATTGCGTCTTGTGGAATCATCATCGTTGATAAAACCATCAAAAATAAGATATTCTTACATTTAAACTCAAAAAAAGTAAAGGCATAAGCTGCAAAAGAACATGTAAGAATTTGCATGGTTATAACAATAGCACATACAATAAAGCTATTAATAAGCATATTTAATAAAGGTGCTATTCTAAATGCCGTAATGTAATTTGAAACCTGAAAAGTCTCTGGCCATATTTTAGGTGGGATGCTTGACATTTCAGATAGTGACATAAAGCTCATTAAAAATCCAACCAAAATTGGAGAAATAATAATTAAACCAATAATAAAGCAAAGAGTCCAAATTGATATATTTTGTATAGAATGATTTTTTATCATTGGTAGTGTACCACCTTTTTTTCAAATTTAAATTGAATAAGTGTGATTACTAAAATAATGGCAAACAGCACTATAGATTGTGCAAATGCAGTTTCAAATCGAGTATCTCTTATACCCTTTGTATAAATTGAATAAACCAAAACATTTGTTGTATAACTTGGCCCTCCTTGGGTTAATATTCTAATTTGTGAAAATGATTGAAACGAAGCTATAATATTAAAAAATAATACAAAGAATATTTGAGGGGAGGCAACGGGAATTACAATATTCTTTAAACGTGAAAAATAACCAGCTCCATCAATTTTTGCACTTTCAATAAGCTCTTTTGGAACGTTTCGTAAGCCTGTTAATAAGAAAATATAGTTAATACCAATTGATAACCAAACTGTTACAAGACCTACAGCATATATTGCATAATCAGCATCTAACAGCCATTCAATTTCAGTTCCTAAAATAAAATTTAATAAACCAGACTTATTTGAACGTAAAAGTTGAAGCCAAATTACTGCTGCCGGAGCAGATGCAATTGCCATGGGAAGTGCAAACATTGTTTCATAAATTGAGCTTCGTTTGCGTTTATCCATTGCTATTACTGCAAGCAAAAATCCTATACATAATGTTGGAACACCCACTATGAGGGCAAATTTAAAACTTATCACTAAACTATTTAAAAATCGCTCATCAGTAAAAATATTCTTATATATACTAAGACCTACAAATTTTGCGATGTTTCCACGTGTATCTGTGATTGTAAAAGATTTTATTATCGTTTGTAAAAAAGGATAAAAAACAAAGCATAAAAATACCAACATTGCGGGTATAAGAAAAAAGTATGGTGCAAGATTAGATTTCTTTCCATACAAAGGTGCTTTTTTCACTACTGTAATACTCCTAAAATAATCAACTTCTTTAATAATTCTATACTAAGCGCTATGCTTAAATAAGTCAAGGAAAAAAAACTGGAATATACTACAATTAATGTGAATTTTACATAGATTTAATATTTAAATAAAAAAATGGTCTGTTCTTAAAAGAAAACAGACCTTCAAAATATTTAACTTTCGGAATCTTCTATGTTGCGCTTTGATACAACATGCACTCTACCTGTTCTTTTTGCATCAGGATTTTTCTTAGGCTTGTCAAATTTAGCGTCATCTGCCTTTTTACCAAGTTTGTATACTGCTTTTTTTGAAGCTTTTTTTTCTGCTTGAGCCTTTGCTTTTTGTTTTCTATTTTTTTCAATAAATGTTAAGGCTGTTTCAAACCCTTTACAGAAATTTTGCATGTCTTCAGCGAAAACTGCAATTTGATGTCTGTCAAATGCTTCTCCGTTTTTATTTTTGCTTTCAACTACTTGTAAAAACATATCACCTGTTCTGTTTTCTTTTACGTTAAAAAAATATGTTCGGTTATCTAAAACTACTTGAGTTGTAAAAATTTCACCACGTGCTCCCATGTAAGCCACCTTCTAAAAAAATAAAATTGCATTTTGCAATATGCACCAATAAAACTTCGGTGCTCAATATAAAAATGTGTATTATTTATATCACATTTTGTCAGCCTTTTCAAGTAGTTCAGTTTCCCAATTAACCAACTCTTTTTCTAATTCTTCACTTCCATTCTTTATATCAACCATAACTCTAAAAACCGGTTCTGTTCCACTTCCTCTCATCCACATTGATGCGATGGCTTCACTTTCTTTATTAAAAAAACGAATTTTGAGTCCACCTGTTCCTGATACACTAAAATCGTCAATGTTTAGAATTTCCTTTGTTCCTACTGTAGCAGCTGCTTCCCAAGCTACAAAACCAAACATATCTTTTAATTTATCTTTTTTGTTGTCCCAACTAATAAAAAATTCTTTTTGAAAATTAGCTTTTAGTTTTGCATGATCTCTTGTTTGTATTTTTAATAGTGCTCTTTGCTCAGAAACTCCGGTAGTTGTAAAATTGGGTAGAGAGTTTATAATATCTACAAAGGTATAGTTTTCTTTGTACTTTTCCATTTGATTAGAACTTTCACACCATAACTCGAAGAGACCTTTTTTAGTTTTTGTAGAACGAATTACAAGCATCTTTATAAGAGCAAATAGAGTATTTATAGGATCTCTAACTGCTGCTGGATGTGTAATGTTACCACCATTTGAACCTTCTCCTAAAATTGGAATAGTGTAACCTTTTTCTCGTTGCTCTCTTGCACAGTTTACAATATTTGCTTCTCCAACTTCTCCTCTAAAAACTTTAGCATTAAAGGCACTTGCTATGTCTTCTATACGCATTGATGTGGCTCCATTTACCGCAACACCAAGCATAAGATCCTTTTTATTATTGTTACAATAAAGTTTATAGGCTAGCTCTGATAATACAGAAAGTGCAAAAACTTCTTGTGCTTCTAAAATTTCAGCTTTGTTTTTTTGCGTATTCCAATATACTATGTTTCCTCTGTCACCGTCACAGTCAGGCATGTAACCTAAAAGGGCATCTGTTTTTCCATTTTTTTGTAGTAATTCAATCCTTTGTGCACAGTGTAATAAGTTTTTTCCCTCAGGAATAATTTCGTGAACTATGCTTTCGGTATTAAATACTTCAAAATCTATTTCTTGCGTTTTAAAAAATTCTTCGTCAATTGACTCGTTTCTCGCACTACCGTTCATGTCACAAACAATGGTTAGACTTTTTTCTTGAATAGAAGCATGTATAGTATCAAAAAAATCATTTTGTAATGATATTTCTGTTTCTCCACTTATAACTTGTTTTGTAAAATTAAAATAATGTTTATACGATTGTGTTTTAAAGCTATCCATATTGTTATATACCGTAGCTATATCATCTTCACTACAACTTGATAAAATGGCTTCTGTATCTTCAATGGGTGTTTGGGTTTTGCACAGTGTTTTAAAGCTTTCAATTAATATTTTTGCTTCACTTGCGCTCATTACACCACCATCTGATAACCCAAATTTTATACCATTATGGCCTATTGGATTGTGGCTTGCAGAAATGTATATAAAACCGTCTACCTCAGTTGCATAAGACATTATTTCAGGTGCTGCAACAACTCCAATATAACGTATATCTATAGAACTTGTAATGAGTGTTTTTAGCATTGCATTAGCAATAGCTTTTCCTGTTGGACGTGTATCAGTTCCTACCACAATGCAACATTCCGGTCCAACTTTCTCTAACATATAATTTGCAAAAGCTTTAGCTGCAAAGGTCACAAGCGCTTTATGTTCAACTGTAATTATCGTACTGTCATCTTCTTCATTTTGACTAGGTGAAAATATCCCTCTCCATCCGGATGCAGATAAAATCATATTCTGTAAGTAATTTTCAAACTTGTTATTCATTTTGTTAGTATAACACATATTGAGTTTTTTGTCTAATATATGTTATTATACTTTTATGTTTACTGATACACACTGTCATATGTCAATGATTAAAGAACGCGGTTTTGATATGAATGAACTTATAAATGAACTCGTTGATACAAAAGTACCTTTTATTTTAGATATTGGAACTAAACCAAATGATTTACCCCTACACATTGATTTTATTTCTAGCCTTATTGAATCATATTTAAGTAGTGGCAAAAAAACGCAAGCTTATGATATATTCTCATTTTCTGCAGGACTCTGGCCTGGTGTGGAAGCTATTCTACATAGATTTGATTATATTAAAGATATCGAACGTAATGTAATGGCATATAAAGACACTCATAAATTATGTGCAATAGGAGAGTGTGGTTTAGATCATTTTTGGAATAAGGCAGATGAAAATGGTCTCATTGATGGTCATAATGCAAGTGAGATTTTAAAAGGAGAGACAGAGCTTTTTGAAATGCAAATTGAACTTGCAAAAAAATTAAATCTTCCGGTTATTGTGCATTCGAGAGATGCACCAGATGATACATATAATTGCATTAAGAATGTAGGTTGGGAAAAAGGAATTATTCATTGCTATTCGTATGGAATAAAAGAAGTTAAAATGTTTTTAGATTGTGGATATTATATTTCATTATCGGGAACTGTAACATATGCGAAAAAAAATCAACTTGATGCCACAAAAGAACTTATTAATTATATTCCTCGAGATATGTTATTATTAGAAACCGATGCTCCATATCTTGCTCCAACACCGATGAGAGGTAAAACAAACACTCCCATATTGGTTAAGTATGTATATGACTTTGTTTCTAATTTGCTTGAAATAAGTAATGAAGAGTTAGCACATATTGTTTTAGAAAATACAAAAAGAGTTTTTATGCTGTCTTAGCTTCCTTTTCCCATTCTTTTATATACATTTCGTATGCAGCAATTGTTGCAGAAAGAACTACATCGGCTAAAGGGCCTCTTCCTTCCCAGTTGTTACCGTCGCTGATATATAAATGGTCTAGTATACCTTGCACATCTTCTATAGTTAAACTTGGGTCGTATTCACGTCTTCTTTCTAAACCACGTTTTTCTTCTTCTAATACTTGTTCATAGGCTTCATCGAGCCATGCAGTAGATTCACTCATGCTTGTAACTATAATGAATTTTTATAAAAAGAGCAAGTAAGTACATAAAAAAAGCGTAACTTAGGTCACTGAAAAAGTCTGTTACTTTCCCAGTGACCTGTCGAATTTGTAGAAAACATAGATGATTCTTACATTATTTTAATAATGTTGCAACTTCATCTTGGTCCCATCGAAGTGCAATATCGTAGGCAGTTTCACCTGAAATATTTTTTATCGTTTTATCTAGCCCCATAGATATTAGTCGCTGCACTGTTTCATAATCTGCTTCTCTTGCCGCATAGTGTAGAATTGTTTCTCCAGCAATATCTCGTTTTGTTCCGGCAAGTTGTACAATAAGATTTAGCATTTCAGGATTGTTACCAATTGCAAAACTTAATGCGCTTTCACCTGAGTTATCCATGATAAAAGGATCTGCTCCTACAAGTAGAAATTCTTCCACAATGGCTAATGCACCTTTTTGTGTAGCCATAAGTAATGGAGTTTTACCTTCGCTATTTCTTCTGTCGGGGGAATATCCTTGTGTAATTAAATATTGTAAAACTTCATCACTAGTTGTATTAATTACTGCAATATGTAAAGGTGTGTTTCCATCAGAATCAGTTAAGTGTACATCACCTGATAAAACTGCTTCTACTAAAGTAATGCTTTTGTCCAGTACAAGTGAAAGAGGTGTTCTTCCATGTGTATCTCGAGCGAGTGGGTTTCCGCCTGCTTCATTTATAACTCTAATAAGTTCAATGTTACCAGTTTCTACTGCTTCATGGTAGGCATTTCGCCCATACATTTCAGGAATAGAAGCACTTGCACCATTTGCAATTAATAGTTTAACATTAGATATATTTTCAGCTTGAATTGCATCCATAAGAGGAGTTCTACCTGCAGTATCTGCTGCATGTATGTTTGCTCCCACTTCTAATAAAAGTAAAATCATGTCATTATTGCCTGAACGAGCAGCTTGGTGTAATGCAGTTTTACCTGATAAGTTTTTAGCATTTACATCATATCCATTTTCAACAGCTAAACGGGCTGCATCTTGTGCATTCCATCGAACACTGTAATGAACCACTGTATCTCCAAGGTAGTTTCTTAAATTTCTGTCTGTTCCACTTTCTAATAATATTCTCATGCCATCAATATTATCAGCTTTTACAGCATTATAAATAGGACTTTCTCCATTATTGTTTTGAGAATTAGGATCACTACCTTTTTCAAGTAAACTTATAAGAGATTCATTTAAATTCCATTCTGATGCATAGTGAAGTGGTGTGTTTCCGGCACCATCTTGTGCAATTATAACTTCCGAAGTTAAAACCCAATCTTCTACATCAGCACCCCATGTTAAAGCGAGTCTAAGTGGAGATGAGTTTTCGCTGTCTGTTGAAAATACATCTGCACCACTTGAAAGCAATTTTTCACCTATAGATCTATTGTTATCTTGAACTGCTAAATATAAGGCTGAATGACCATTTCTATTTCTTGCATTTACATCAATACCCATATCAATTAAAAAAGTAATTTGGTCTAAACTTGAGTTTTTTGCAATCGCAATATGTAATGCTGTATTTCCCATAGAGTCTCTAAGAGAAATATTTTGTATGTTAATAAGTTGTTTAGTCATCTCTAAACCGGCATCTAAAGATCTATATAAAGGAGTTATACTGTTAATATCTGCGGCATGAATGTCTGCTCCCTGTTCTGCATAATATTCTATGTGTTCGGCGAGCCTTTTTTCAACTGCTTGTGCTAGCGGTGTAACACCTTGTTTATTTCTTTCGTTTATGTCGGCACCACGAGTTACTAAGTATTCCAAAATTTCAATTTTTGATTCAGTTAATGAAGCTATGTGTAATGCTGTATCACCAAAGGAATCAGTTGCATTAATATTTGCACCATTACTTAAGAGAGCTTCATAGATTTCGCCTTGAGTATTTTCAGGAGTAATAATCAGTAAAGGAGTTTTACCCATTGAATCTTGAGTATTTACATCAGCCCCTGCAGAAAGTAATTTGTATACAATATCAACGTGTCCCTGTCGTACAGCTTCATGTAATGCAGTGGCTCCGGAACTATCTTTTGCATCTACTGCAGCGCCTTGATTTATAACATATTCTGCAATATATTGTTCGCCTAGTATTACCGCTAAATGTAAAGGTGTTTGACCTTCATCAAATCGTAATGAAGGATTTCTCATTTTAACTGAATCTTCAAAAAAACTATATGTTCCTCTTTCTGGTGCCGCGTTACCTAGTAATAATTTTGCAGCAATTTCTACAGATTCATAATCCTTTTGACTATAGGCAAGTGAAAGAGGAGATTGCCCCTTTGAGTCTGTTAATGAAAGAGATATGTTATTAGCAATAGCATACTCTACTCCTTGTATGTTTCTACTCATTACTAAGTAGTGAACAATTGAATAACCTTGCACATCTTGTAATGATCCTGTATGTTCTGTAATTAGTACTTCAGTAATTGCCACACTTGTTTTAAGTGCAAGTTCAAATGCAGTTTGTCCTTGTCCATCACGTGAAAATACATTGTTGCCTATATTACCTAATAAAGCGGCAGATTCATTTCCTTTATTTTTAATTGCAAGATGTAAAGGAGTATCTCCTTCAAAATTTTTTATTTCAGAATCTGCTCCTCTAAATAATAGTAAGTTTACTATATCTACGTTGTTTATACTTGCAGCTGCATGTAGTGCCGTGTTACCATTTGCATCTACTTCATTGATGTCTGTTTCAGTTTGAAACATAGCTTGTACTTCGTCAGTTCTACCTTCAATGATTAACTCATGTAGTGTCTTTTGAGGTTCAACAGTTTCAACTACTTCAGTGGTTGATGTACAAGAAATCATTACACTTGCAATCATCAATAGCAAGAATAGCCCCTTAAAATATTTCATAATATCTCCTGTATTTTTCTATTTATACATATTAATTATCGAAACAATTATAGTAAGAATTAAGTAATAATGATTTTTTTTTATAAATTAATTAAATTTTTGCTATAGTATCTTTTCAGATTTTTCATCTTGTGTTAAACTAAATGTAGCTAGAAGGAGTAGTGTTATGAAAATTAAAAAGCAACGTTTTGCAACTCTAAGTACTGGAGAAAAGGTATCGTTATATACAATTTCAAATGATCAAATGTCTTTTTCTGTTACAAATTATGGATGTATTATTACAAGTATTATTGTTCCCTCTTCAACAGATTCAGAAAGAAAGGGTAAAAAGGATGATATAGTGTTGGGTTATTCTACCTTTGATGGGTATATTCAAGACCCAAATACCTATGTAGGTTCATTTGTTGGAAGGTATGCAAACAGAATTGCAAATTCTGCTTTTACTTTAAATGGTGTTGATTATAAACTTGATAAAAATAATGGGAAAAACTGTTTGCATGGTGGCTTTGATGGTTATAACCGCATGGTTTGGAAATCTGAAACTATAAAGACAAAAGATGGAAAAGGTGTTTGCTTTACTCGAACAAGCCCAAATGGTGAACAAGGGTTTCCTGGTAATGTTAAGCTAAAAGTAAGTTATATTCTTACACGAACAAATGAAATAATTATGACTTATGATGCAAAGTCAGATGCAGACACACCTCTAAATCTTACAAATCATTCGTACTTTAATTTAAAAGGCTTAGGGGATGTTTCTAAACACACAATTTTAATAAATGCGAACAATTATTTACCTGTAGACGCTGAATTAATTCCCACAGGCGAAATAAAAGATGTAGCAGGAAGTCCTTTTGATTTTAGAACTCCAAAAACTATTGGACAGGATCTAAAAGCAAGTGGTGGTTATGATCACTGTTATTGTTTAAATAAAACAAAAAATGGGCTAACTCTTTGTGCTGAGGTTAAAGAACCAACAAGTAAACGAGTTATGACAGTTTACACAGATCAAATAGGTGTACAATTCTACACAGGAAATTCTCTTTCAGTAGATTGTGGAAAAAATGGTATTCCATATAAAAAACATGGTGGTTTTTGCTTAGAAACTCAATGTTATCCTGATAGCCCAAATCAACCTAAATTTCCATCATCAATTTTGAAAAAGGGAAAAACATATACTACAACAACTATTCATAAATTTGATATATATTAAATATTATAATGCTGTAATAATTGAATAAACTGTGTTAAGGTGTTGCTGTAACATCTTTTCACGGTTTGGCATTCCCCTCGAAGTTTCGGTTAAAATATGCATAGAACAGTTTTTAGCCCTTGTGCCTATTCTGTCTCCGCACATAACGGTTTCCATTGACTTTGCAAAACCTTTATTTTCTAAGTGTTCCTTTGTGTTTCCTGCAATTGCAAAAAAGAATACATTTTCAAACGTAGGCATAATACAGTCTTCATAGGCAAAGCCTAAAGTCCATACTCTGTCGAACCATCCAACTAGTTTAGCAGGAGCTTCTGTCCAAAAAACAGGATACACAAATATGATATTTTGTGCGCGTAATATCTTTTCTTGTTCTTTTTTGACATCTTCAGGAAGAGGAGTTTCTTTCTCATAAAAGGCTTCTCTAATATATTCACTTTCTGACATATCAGTTACAAATCCTTGTTTATATAAGTCTGACTCTTCCCATGTCCAACCTTTTTCTTCAATAGATTTAATAATGGTGTTCTTTACTTCAAAGGTAAAGCTTTTATCGCTGGGGTGTGTATAAACAATAAGTGTATGCATTTTTTATAAAGCCTTTATGTATATTTCTTTTATATCTTTAAGATCTAAAACCTTAAATGATCCAACTGTTCTTGTTTTTTTGAATGTACATTTATATGCTAATTCTTCAGTTTGTTCATTAGTTAATTGTAAACCAAGTTTAGAAATAGTTGTAGGCATACCAATTGATTCAAAAAAACGTTCCATCGCTTCAATTGCTTTTATCGCAGCTTGTTTAGAATCTGTTTCGCTTATATTAAAAACTTCTTTTCCAAGTTTTGCAAAACGCTCATAATCTGAATCCATTACATATCTTGCCCATGATCCCCATACAGCTGAAAGACCGGCTCCATGTGTTACATCAAACATTCCACTTAATTCATGCTCTATTTGATGTGTAGCCCAGTCGGTTTGACTAAATCCACATTGAGTTAGACTATTGTGAGAAAGCGTTCCTGCCCACATAATTTCTGCTCTTGCATTGTAATCCTTGGCCTTATCTTTTAATATCAGGGCATTTTCAATTGTTTTCTTTATTAATCCTTCTGCAATTGAATCTGTTATCATACTGGTGTTTTCAGTATTGCTCGTGTCCTTATGAAAGTATCGTTCAAGAGTATGCATAATAATATCTACAACACCACTCATTGTTTGCCATTCAGGTAAACTCATTGTTAGTTCAGGATTTAAAATCGAGAATGTGCATCTACATAAATCACTTGCATACCCTCGCTTAATTAAACCTTCTTCATTAGTAATAACCGTATTAGGGCTCATTTCGCTTCCTGCTGCTGCTAGCGTAAGAATTGAACCAAGCTTTAAACAATTAGTGGGAACTGCACCATTAGAAAAGAAATCCCAAACGTCAAAATCTACGCAAGAACCGAGTGCAATAGCTTTTGCAGAGTCTATAACACTACCGCCTCCAACTGCGAGTATAAAATCTATATTTTCAGCTTTACAAACTTCTATGCCTTTGTGTACCATTGATAGAAGGGGATTAGGCACAACACCTCCTAAAAGAATATATGGTATGTTTTCTGCATTACATTGCTCACAGACTGTATCTAACAAGCCTGATTTTTTTGCGCTTTGTCCGCCGTAATGTATAAGGACTTTTTTTGCTCCTGCTTGCTTTAATAAATTTCCAACTTGATTCTCAGAATCTTTTCCAAAAACTATTTTTGTAGGTGTGTAATAGGTAAAATTTTGCATAAATACTCCTTTAAAAAGTATACTATATAAAAAGAGTGAATGCAAGCAAAAAAAATGGAGCTTTATGAGCCCCATTTTAATAAAACGACTTAGAAGTGAATGTTTGATGGCATAGTGAAGGTGCGGCTTCCATATTCCTTATCGAGCATTAAAAGTGCTTCGCCTGAATTACCTGCAATTTTTAAGCGACCAATTATTTCTGATACTGTTTTTTCTTCTTCAACTTGTTCAGTTATAAACCATTGGAAAAAACTTTCTGACTTTATATCAAATACTTCTCGTGCTTTAATAAAAATATCTGTAATAGATTTTGTAACAAGTCTTTCGTGTGCATATGAAGCTTCAAAAATATCGAGTATTGAATTCCATTTTCCTTCAGGTTTTTTTATTGTTTCTAATTCTACCGCATAGCCTCTATCTTGAATATAATTCATCATATATGCTGCATGAGACATTTCTTCTTTTACCTGAGTCCTCATCCATTTTTCAAAACCAGAAAAATTGTTTTCAGAACACCAACCAGCCATTGCAAGATAAAGATACGCTGAATAAAGTTCTTTATTAACTTGTTCTTGTACCATTTTTAATACTTCTTGATTCATTACGTTGCTCCTATTAAATAAGTATCGTTATACATTAATTATGACTCACAAAATACAATTTGTCAAATGTTATTTAAGCTTAATTTTAATGGTTAAAACAATAATGTTGCTTGCTTTTATTGTTTCTTTTGGATATAATCCGCTTAACGTGCAATAATTTAAGGATTAGTATGGAAAAGATACCTTTATTTGGACATAAACAGTTTTATAAAAGTGCGATGGCCATTGCTCTACCGGTAATGCTCCAGCAGTTTATTACAGCTCTTGTTT